>DATGDX010000280.1:0-3377 GCA_035310665.1 Mycobacteriales bacterium
TCGGTGTTCCACTGCCCCGCCTGCGACGGGTACGACGCGGAGAACCGGGACGTCGTCGCGCTCGGCTGGGACGAGCGTCTCGTCGGCTTCGCGACCACCCTGCTCAACTGGGCCCGCTCGGTGACCATCGTGACCGATGGGCGGCGGTTCGAGGGCGACGCCGCGTGCCGGCTGGTCCTCGACCGGCACGGGGTCCCGGTCGTCGAGAAGACGGCCGTCGCGCTCGTCGGTCGGCGCGGCGCGCTCACCGGTGTGCGGCTCGCCGGCGGGCGGGTGCTGCCGGCGTCGCTGCTGTTCTTCTCCGTCGCCCACCAGCCCCGGGCCGACCTCGCCGTGTCCCTCGGCTGCGCGCTCGACGAGGACGGCTACGTCGTCGTCGACGCCGAGGGCGCCACCACCGCGCCGGGCGTATACGCCGCCGGGGACCTGGTGCCCGGCCTGCAGTTGGTGCAGGTCGCCGCGGCCAAGGGCACCGTGGCGGGCTGCGCGGCGGCGATGTCGCTGCACGGGGAGCCCGGGTCGCCCGCGTCGCCGCCCGCCGCCCCGGACGCCGGCGCGGAGCTCGTCGCCGCCGATCGCTGACCGCGCCCGCGCGTCCCGCCCGACCATCCCACGATCACCCGTGTCCCCAGCGGGCTGGCGGAATCTGCGACCATGCGGGACCAGGAGGCGGAAACGAACGAAGAGCGGGTCGGGTTGGCGACCGGCGGAGGCCGCCGCCCCGGACATGATCGCTGGGCTGAGGGCCCGGCTCGGGTTCGCGGCGCCGTACCCGCGGGCATGGCACCCGCCGTCCGCCGGCCACCCGCCCGGACCGGCGCGGTGACGATCGGGGAACACGACGGTCGGGACGACGGTCGGGGAAGACGACGGGGAGACAGGGTGCCGTACTTCGCTGCGATGCTGGCCCGCACCGCCGACGGCTGGGTGGGGCGCGAGCTCGACTTCGACGAGGTCGACGACCTCGAGGCGTTGGTCGAATTGATGCGCGACGCCGGCGAAGACGACGAGCCGGTGCTCGTCCTGGTCGAGGAGGACGACGAGTACGTCGCGATCGTGCGCGTCGACGGCGACGCGGACCCTCGCGTCTTCATCTCCGACGCGCGCGCAACCGAGCACAGCGCGGTCGTCGCGCTGCTGTGGGACCAAGGCGGCGAGGAGGTCGAGGACGACGGCGACGAGGAGGCGGCGCGACCCGAGGCCGAGCCCGCGGGCGACGCCGACCTGCTCGCGGACCTGGGCACGCCGAGCGAGGAGCTGCTCGAGCTGTGCGCCGAAGAGGGCATGCTCCCCGCTGATGTGATCGGCGTGACGTGCGAGCGGGCCGGGTGCCTGGACGTGCTGGAGTCCCTGCGCTGATCCCGTCGGCGGGGGTGCAAGCGGAGTGGACCGCGGCGATGCGTGACGCCCTCGCGGAGGCGACGCGAGCGGTCGACACCGGTGACGTCCCGGTCGGCGCGATCGTCCTGGACGCGGGGATGCGGGAGGTCGGCCGCGGGCGCAACGCGCGGGAGGCGACCGAGGACCCGACCGCGCACGCCGAGCTCCTCGCGCTGCGAGCGGCGGCCGCCGCGCTCGGGCGGTGGAGGCTCGGGGGGTGCACCGTCGTCGTCACCCTCGAGCCGTGCACGATGTGCGCGGGCGCTCTGGTCCTCGCCCGCGTGGACCGGCTGGTGTACGGCGCGGTGGACCCGAAGGCCGGCGCCGTCGGCTCCCTGTGGGACGTGGTGCGGGACCGGCGGCTCAACCACCGGCCCGAGGTGGTCGGCGGGGTCCTCGCCGACGAGTGCGGTGCTGCCCTCCGAACGTTCTTCGAGGCCTTCCGTCACGTCCGGTAGGCTCCGGTGCCGGTGGAGTCGCCTAGTGGCCGAGGGCGCACGCCTCGAAAGCGTGTGAGGCGCAAGCCTCCGTGGGTTCAAATCCCACCTCCACCGCCCTAGGGCTGCCGACGAAAGTCGGGGCACTTCTCGGACGAGAGGCACCTGGCAGGGCCCCGGTGAGGATCAGTACGTGAACTGAGCGCTGAGCTGCTGCAGCTGGGCGCTCAGCTCGGCCATTCGGGCGGCGGTGGCCTGTAGCGCATCGCCGCCGGCAGCGCCTTCGATGGCCGATTCGCGATGCGGGGGGATGCGGGCGATATTCGTGGCGATCTCGGTCGACCCCGCGGCGGCGTCACTGACCCCCCGGGTCATCTCGTTCGTCGTCGCGGTCTGCTCCTCCACCGCAGTCGCGATCGTGGTCTGGTAGTCGTTCACCCGCGTGATCACTTGCGAGATATCGGCGATGGCGGTGACGGCGGCCGCGGCGTCCCGCTGGATCGCCTCGACCCGGCGACCGATGTCCTCGGTGGCCTTCCCGGTCTCCTGCGCGAGCTCCTTGACCTCGTTGGCCACCACGGCGAAGCCCTTGCCCGCCTCGCCGGCGCGGGCCGCCTCGATCGTGGCGTTCAGCGCCAGCAGGTTGGTCTGCTCCGCGATCGACGTGAACACCTTCACGACGTTGCCGATTTCGGTGGAGGAGTCGCCGAGGCGTCCCACCAACTGGTTGGTCTCCTCGGCGGCACGGACGGCGTGGTCGCCGACCTCGGCCGTCTCAGCGGCATTCTGGGCGATCTCGCGGATGGAAGCGCCCATCTCCTCCGCGCCGCTGGCCACCGTCTGCACGTTCTGCGAAACCTGCCCGGCCGCGGTGGACACGACCCCGGCCTGGGCCGACGCCGCGCTCGCGGAAGCAGTGACCTCCTTGGACACCTCGGTCAGCTCGTGCGTCACCGCCCCGAGAGCCTGGGCGCTTTCGCTCAGCTGCGCCACGAGGCTGCGGACGCCGAGGGTCGCGTTGTCGGCCGCCCTGCCGATGTCGCCGATCTCGTCCCGGGCACTGATGCCGGCGAGCATCGTGAGGTCGCCCTTGGCGAGCCCGTGGGTTAGCACGTCGCCCACCCGGCTCAGCCGTCGGGTGATGAGGCGCGCGACGCCGTAGCCGGCAGTCAGGGCGAGCAGCAGGCCGACGACCAGCACGACGACGACCAGCCTCGTCCCGCGCGCGGCGGAATGGTGGGCGGTGTCCATGGCGCCCTTGCCGGATGCGGTGATACTCGTGTTCAGCGCGTCCAGTCGTCGAAGATGCGGTTGAGCAGCGGCGCGGAGACGGTCGCGCGCCACTTCTCGAATTCCGCGCCCTTGCCCTGCTGCACGAGCGGCATGCCGACGTTGTCACGCTGGTCCAGCCATTTCGTCCAGTCCGCCTGCACCCCGGCGAGAACGTCCCGGCTGTTGCCGGGCAGCTCCGTGGCGGACAGCGCTTGCATGTCCGCGGCCACGGCATGTTCTGCCGAGACGCGGTTGTTCGCCGCCGCAGCAGCGGCCTGCGTCGTTTTC
>DATGDX010000281.1:0-4031 GCA_035310665.1 Mycobacteriales bacterium
ACGCGAAGGTGAACGAGCTGTCGGGCGGGATGCGCCGCCGGCTGCTGATCGCCCGCGGTCTCGTGCACACCCCCGAGCTCGTGCTGCTCGACGAGCCGACCGTCGGCCTCGACCCGCAGGTGCGCCAGGAGCTGTGGGCCCTCGTCGACGGGCTGCGCTCCGCGGGGGTGACCGTGCTCATGTCCACGCACTACATCGAGGAGGCCGAGCGGCTCGCCGACACGGTCGCGGTCATGTCGCGCGGGAAGGCCATCGTGGCCGGCCGGCCGGCCGACCTGGTCGCCGAGCACGCGGGCCGGGAGGCGCTGGAGTACTACGGGCCCCCGCGGCGGCTGCTCGAGGTCGAGCAGCTCGCCCGCGGCGCGGGGCTCGTCACCCGGCGGACCGGTCCGAGCGTGTCCGTGCTGCGCGCCGAGACCATGCCGACCGCGCTCGCGCACCGGCTCGGCGAGGCCGGCCGGCGCGCCGCGACGCTGGAGGACGTCTTCGTCGTCCTCACCGGGGAGGCGGTCGCGTGACGAGCGGGCCGCGGCGGCTCGAACCGGCCGCGATCGTCGCGGTGATGAGCCGCGACGTCACGCTGTTCCGCCGCTTCTGGCCGTCGACCACGTTCTCCTCCCGGTCGAGCCGACGATCTACCTGCTCGCGTTCGGCTTCGGGTTCGGGGCGCTGGTGTCGCGGATCAACGGGATCGACTACCTCGCGTTCGTCGGCACCGGGATCGTCGCCACCGCGGTGCTCTACTCCAGCGCGTTCCCCGGCATGTTCGGCGCGTTCGTCAAGCGGGTGTTCCAGCGGACGTACGACGCGATTCTCGCCACCCCCGTCGACCCGGCGGAGCTGGTGACGGCCGAAGCGGTGTGGATCGCGACCCGCTCCGGGGTCTACGGCTGCGTGCCACTGCTCGTCGCGGTCGGCTTCGGCCTCGACCCGACCCCCGGGATGGTGCTGGTGCCGCTCGTGGGCTTCCTCACCGGCTTCGGGTTCGCCGCGTTCGGCATCTGGGTGTCCGGTCTCGTGCCCACCATCGACGCGTTCAACTACGTCGTCTCGACCGTGCTCACGCCGCTGTTCCTCGTCGCCGGCACGTTCTTCCCTGTGACGGCGCTCCCCGGGTGGGCGCAGGCGGCCTCGTGGGCGAATCCCCTGCTCCACTGCGTGGAGCTGGTCCGCCACGCCGCATTCGGGTTCCGGCCCGTCGCCGACGTGGCACACGTCGGCGCCCTGGTCGCGTTCGGGCTGCTCACCTGGACGCTCGCGGTCCGGAGGCTGACCCGCAAGCTGATCGACTAGCGGCGGCTACGGCACGCAGGGCCGCGACGGGCACATGTTGACCGTGATCGTCGTGCCCCTCCAGGGGCGGGCGACCCGGAACGTCGTGGAGTACTGGTCGGCGTCGTACCCGCAGGTCCAGTAGGCGACGGCGTCGGTGCCGCCCTGCGGCACCTGGGTGAAGTGCTGGCCGAACTGGCCTCCCCCGGCGCGCTGGCTCCAGACCTGCGCCCACCCGTTCTCGCCGTTGCGTGCCCCGATCCAGACCCACTTCGGCAGGTCCGCGCCCTCGCAGCGGACCGCCCCGGTCACGTAGACGTGCGGGTCGCCGCTCCAGGTCGGCAGGGCGGAGGCGAGGGCGGGCGGCGCGGGCGCGACCAGCACGGCGAGCACGGCGGGTGTGGCGAGCACGGCGAGCGTGGCGAGCGACAGCGCGGCGGTGCGGATCGTGACCCTGAGCAACGAGACCGCCGATCGCGGCGACACGCGCATCGCACCCCCACAGACGGACCGGACGGCGCCACCGTGACATTCCGGCCAGTGCTCGGCAACCCCCCGTAAGCATCATGCGGATTCGCGCGAGCTGCCCCCCGGTGACGGCCCCCGTGACTGCCGCAGCGCCGCGGAGCCCGGCGGTGGGAGCGACGCGGCCGTGGGGTAACACTGCCGGCATGACCGAGCACGAGTTCCGGATCGAGCACGACTCGATGGGCGACGTCCGCGTGCCCGCTCAGGCAAGGTGGCGGGCGCAGACCCAGCGCGCGGTGGAGAACTTCCCGGTCTCCGGGCAGCGGCTGGAGCGGGCCCACATCAAGGCGCTCGCGCAGATCAAGGCCGCGGCGGCCGCCGTGAACGCCGAGCTGGGAGTGATCGACAAGGACCTCGCGGACGCGATCGTGGAGGCGGCGCGAGACGTGGCGGCGGGGGACTGGGACGCCCACTTCCCCGTCGACGTGTTCCAGACCGGCTCGGGCACGTCCTCCAACATGAACATGAACGAGGTGCTCGCCACGCTGGCCGGCGAGCGCCTCGGCCGCCCCGTCCACCCCAACGACCACGTCAACGCGTCGCAGTCGTCCAACGACACCTTCCCGTCCTCGATCCACCTCGCGGCGACCGACGCCGTCCTCGGGGACCTGATCCCCGCCCTGGAGCACCTCGCGAGCGCGCTGGAGGCCAAGGCGGGCGAGTTCGGAGAGATCGTGAAGTCCGGACGCACGCACCTGATGGACGCGACGCCGGTGACGCTCGGGCAGGAGTTCGGGGGGTACGCCGCACAGGTTCGGCTCGGCGTCGAGCGGCTGCGGGCGTCCCTGCCCCGGCTCGCGGAGTTGCCCCTCGGGGGCACCGCGGTCGGCACCGGGATCAACACGCCGCCCGGGTTCCCGCAGCGCGTCATCGCGCTGCTCCGGGAGACGACCGGGCTGCCGCTGACCGAGGCACGCAATCACTTCGAGGCGCAGGGCGCCCGCGACGGCCTGGTCGAGACCAGCGGGCAGCTCCGGACGATCGCCGTCTCGCTCTACAAGATCAGTAATGACCTCCGCTGGATGGGGTCGGGGCCGCGCGCGGGGCTCGCCGAGATCGCGCTGCCGGACCTCCAGCCGGGTTCGTCGATCATGCCCGGCAAGGTCAACCCGGTCGTCCCGGAAGCCGTGTGCATGGTGTGCGCGCAGGTGATCGGCAACGACGCCGCGGTCGCGTTCGGCGGCAGCGCCGGCAACTTCGAGCTCAACGTCATGCTCCCGATGCTCGCCCGCAACCTGCTCGAGTCCGTGCGCCTGCTCGCCGCCGTCTCCCGGCTGCTGGCCGACCGGTGCGTCGCGGGCATCACCGCCCACGTGGACCGCTGCCGGGAGTACGCCGAGTCGTCCCCGTCGATCGTCACGCCGCTGAACCGCTACGTGGGGTACGAGGAGGCAGCCAAAATCGCCAAGCAAGCGCTGGCCGAGCGCAAGACGATCCGCGAGGTCGTCGTCGAGCGCGGGCACGTCGCGGCCGGGCGCGTCAGCGAGGAGCAGCTCGACGCGGCGCTCGACGTGCTGGCGATGACCCGCCCGGCCACCGCCTGACCGGACCCGACCGCCTGACCGCGGGGACGTCGCCGCGGCGAGAAGCGGTCAGGTGATCTCGAGGAGCTTCTCGCGAACCGCGTAGACCACGGCCTCCATCCGCGAGTGCAGCTGCAGCTTCTCCAGGATGTTGCGGATGTGGTTCTTCACGGTGTTCTCGCTGATGAACAGCTGACGGGCGATGTCCCGGTTGTTCAGCCCGCGGGCGACGAGCCGCAGCACCTCCATCTCGCGGTCGGTCAGCCGCGGAGACGGCACCTGCTGCCGCTCGTCGTTCCGCTTGATCATCGTGGCGAACTCGTTGAGCAGCTTCGACGCCATCGACGGCGAGATCAGCGACTGGCCGCCGTGGACCGCCCGGATCGCCGACGCGACCTCGTCGATCGAGATCTCCTTCAGCAGGTAGCCCATGGCACCCGCCTTGATCGCCTCGTAGAGGTCGGCCTCCTCATCCGAGATCGTCAGCATGATGATCTTAGCGCTGGGGACGGCCTCCTTGATCCCGAAGCAGGCGTCGATGCCACCGCGCCGCGGCATGCGCACGTCCATGAGGACGATGTCGGGCAGCGTCTCCGTGGCCTTCGTGACCGCCTCCGCGCCGTCACCCGCCTCGCCCACGATCTCGATGTCCGGCTCCTGCTCGAGCACCATCTCGAGGCCGCGCCGGAACAACGCGTGGTCGTCGAC
>DATGDX010000282.1:0-3861 GCA_035310665.1 Mycobacteriales bacterium
CGCGGGGGCACGGGTGTTCGTCGAGGTCGGCCCGAAGAGGGTGCTGCACGGCTTCGCCGAGGACGTGCTCGGCTCGGCGTACGACGATGTGCTCGTGCTGTTCACGAACTCCCCGAAGCTCGCGGACGCGGTCGCGTTCAACCGCGCGCTGTGCGGGCTGTACGCCGCGGGTCTCGGTGCAGCGGTGTAGCGCCGCATGAGGTCGTCCTAGTCACTTCGCACCAGTCCGTCGCCGCAACCCCACCCCCGACGGCACGGCGCGCCCCCGTCCGCGTGTGCACCCCGGTAGTGCTGGGGTGTCAAAAGCGGTGTCAAAAGGGAGTGCGGTCGGGGTGCGGCGATTGACGCCGCCGGTGCGCCGCCGAACGGGACGGCGTGGAGCAATCGACACGAATCGTCCAGCCCCGTCTGGTTTCCACCCAGGTGACACCGCGACGCGCGCTCGCGGTGCTCGCCGCTGTCGCCGTCGCCGTCATCGCCCCGATGGCGCCGTCGTCCGCGGCGGTGAGCAAGGCAGGCTCCTCGACGGCAGCGGCCCGCTCGGCGTCGGCCGCGCTGTCGCCCGAGCGCGGTCTGCTGTTCGGTGCGTTCGTGGACTCCGCGGCCTCGCCCACCACGCCGGCCGCCGCGGACAGCCAGAGCGCGCTCGAGCGGTTCGAGTCGAGGATCGGGCGCAAGCTGGACCTGCACCGGCTGTTCCTGCGCTGGGACGATGAGCCGACCAACGCCGCGGCGGACGTGGCGCGGGGCCGCACACCGATCCTGTCGATCCAGCCGACTCGGCGGAACGGCACCAGGCTGACCTGGGCCGCGGTCGCGTCCGGGCGCCACGACGGTGACATCGTCCGGCAGGCGCGGGCGATCGCCGCTCTCGGTGCGCCGGTGTTCCTCACGTTCAACCACGAGCCCGACTTCTCGCCCGGGTTCGGCACGCCGGCGCAGTACGTCGCGGCGTGGCGGAACTACGTCGGCGTGTTCCGCGCGCCCAGGGGGTGCGCAACGTGGTCTGGACGTGGACGATGGCCCCGTCGAGCTTCCGCCGCCCGCCGGTGGGTGCGGGGGCGGACGGGTACTACCCGGGCGACGACGTGGTCGACTGGCTGGCGCTCGACGCCTACAACTGGTACGGCTGCGGTCCGGGGAAGCCCACCGCGTGGCGGTCGCTCGCCGAGGTCGTGGGCCCGTTCCGCACCTGGAGCCTGCCGCACGGCAAGCCGCAGATGCTCGCCGAGTGGGGGTCGAGCGAGGACCCGGCCGACCCGCAGCGCAAGGCGAACTGGCTGCGGGAGGCGATGAGCACGCTTGCCGGCTGGCCGGAGTTCAAGGCCGCCTCCTACTTCCACACCTTCGGCAACTGCGCCTGGTGGGTCGACTCCAGTCCCGCCTCGGAACGGGCGTTCGTGGAGATCGCCGCCGCTGCGGCCGCGCACGGGCGGCCGACCGCCTCGCTCGCGCTCAGCACCGAGCACGGCGCCGCGCCCCTGCGGGTCACCGTCGACGGGTCGGCGAGCGCCGGCGCCGGCGCGCGATCCGGCGAGGGCATCGCCTCCTGGCGGCTCGACTTCGGCGACGGCTCCGCGTCCGCCTCCGGGAGCGGAACGCCTCCGCGTGGTCTTGCGCACACCTTCCGCGCCGGAACGCACACCGTGCGGCTGACCGTGTACGACGGCACAGGTGCCGGCGCCACCGACACCCGGACGGTCACCGCGGCGGGGCCGCCGACCGTGGCGACGAACGCGACGGATGCCACCGACACGTCCGTCCTGCTGCACGCGTGGGTCAAGCCGCACGGCCTCGCCGCGACGGTGACGTTCCAGTGGGGCACGACGAGCAGCGCTGGGCAGCACAGCAGGCGGCTGTCCGTCCCCGCGCAGGGCTGGGCGGCGCACCTGCAGCTTCCGCTGACCGGCCTCCCGCCCGGCACCCGGTACTACTGGCGGGTCGTGGCGACCTCGGCAGCGGGAACGACCGTGCTCGGCGGCCGCCACGTCGACACGACCGGCGCGTCGAGGACCTCCGCGGGCGCGGTCACGACCGGGTCCGCCCCCGCTCGCGTCCAACCGGACGAGATCGACACCAACGCCTGGTTCCGGTCCGGCACCGGGTGGGCCGGCGCCACAGGGAGAAACTGAGGGTGGACGTGCGCCTGGCTTGACGCGTTCGCGTCGCCCAGGCGCACGTCCGTCTGGCAACTGGCCCGACCGGCGAGGCGTTCACGCCTCGGTCGAGCGGACGATCACCTCGTCTGAGCCGTTGGGTCGGCGACCGGCCCGCGGGCCGACGAGCTCGCGCCCTCCTCGTCGCCGGTGCCCCGCGACGACGAGGTGCGGTCGGAGCGTGTGACGGCCGTCGGAGCCGAGGTGGCAGAAGCCTCCGAGGTGGGGGAGGACTCCGAGGTGGGGGAGGACTCCGACGTTAGGGACGCCTCCGACGTGGGGGACGTGCTCGCCTCCGGTGCCGTTGGTGATGCCGGCGCCGTCGGTGATGCCGGCGCCGTCGGCTGGGTCGGGGATGCGGAGGCCGCCGGCTGCGCCGGTTGTGTCGACGGCGTGGGCCCTGCGGACGACGTGGGCCCTGCGGACGGCGACGCGGCGGGCGGTGTCGGCGCAGCGGGCGCTGTCGGCTCCGCCGATGGCGTCGGCTCCGCCGAGGGCGTGGCCGCTGGGAGCGCCGTCTTCGGCTGGATCGGGAGCCCCTCGCCGTACCGCTCGTCGCGGATGCCGGCACGGAACGCCTCGGCGACCGCGGGCGTCGACGTGAAGCTCCAGTCGTTGGTCACCGGCAGCTTCTTCCCCAACGGGATCGCGGTGACGTGGGTGTGGAACCAGGTGAATCCGACGATGTCGGGGTTGTTCCGCATCCCCTCGAAGAAGCTGTTGATCCAGGCCACCTTGTTCCCGCCCGAGTCGGTCGCGCCGACCTCGGTGAGGAAGATCGGTTTGCCGGGCGCGACCGACCGGAGCGCCGCCAGTGACTTCGCGTAGCTGTTCTGGAACGTTCCCGGCTTGCCGCGGACCAGCCTGCGGTAGTACCCGGTCAACCCGACCCAGTCGACGTAGTCGTCGCCGGGGTACAGCTGGTCCAGCGGCTGTGCCTGGGGAACTGGATCGTGTTCGGGGCCCAGATCCAGATCGCATTCGTCGCGCCCTCCGCGACGAAGATGTCGTGCACGTGGCGCCAGGCGGCGATGTACTCACCGGGCTTGTTGCCGTTGACCTGCTCTGCCCACGGGTACCAGATGCCGTTCATCTCGTGGTCGAACCGCAGTCCGACCGGCAACTGGAAAGCGGCCACGGCACGGGCGTAGCGGCGGACGTAGTCGTCGTACCGACCGGAGATGATGTCCGAGAGCTGATAGTCGGGGTTGACCGAGTTGCGGCTGTAGGCGGACATGTCGGTCGCGTTCGGTCGCGACTCCCACGCCACGATCGGCAACATCCCGCGGCGCCACGAGGCAGCCGCCGCCTCGGTCCGGAAGTCCTGGTCCCAGCCGGAGAACCACGTCACGGAGTTCGGCGTGTGCTCGATCCTCGCCGCGAGCGCGTTGACCTCGGAGAAGGTGAACGGTGCCTGGTCCGCGAAGACGCCGAAGAAGACCTTGGCGGGCTTGATTATCTCGGGCCGCGGCGGGGCGTTCCCGACGAACGGCCACACCAGCATGCTCACCGGTCGTGACTTGTCGACGGGAAGGTGGGTGCAGGCGAGCCCGTCGTCGTTGCTCGGGCCGGGCTTTCCGTCCAGACCGTAGGGGTCCTGGAGGTCGGCGGCGTACGCCGCCTGTGCGTCCTGCTGGAACTTGAACTCCCAGCAGTGGGTGGGCGACTTGTTCGCCTTCGCCGCCGCCGGCACCGCCGTGCCGGG
>DATGDX010000283.1:0-11600 GCA_035310665.1 Mycobacteriales bacterium
CCCCTGCACGAGGGCGGCCGGAAGCCGATCGCGGCGCACCGAGTCGTAGTAGGCGAGCGCCGAGCTGAACCCCGGCGTGGGCACGCCGTGCGCGGCGGCGAGGGAGACCACCCGTCGCCAGCCGTCCTGCGCCTCCCCCAGCTCGTCCGCAACGTCGGGTGCGGCCAGCAGCGTCGGGAGGTCGGGGTCACCGAAGGCCCGGCGGATCCGCTCGAGCAGCCGGGCGCGAATGATGCACCCGCCGCGCCAGATTTTGGCGACCGAGGCGATGTCGACGTCCCAGCCGTACACGTCGCTACCGGCTCGGATCTGGTCGAGCCCCTGCGCGTAGGCGACGACCTTCGACCCCCACAGCGCCGCGCGGACGTCGTCGACGAGCGCCTTGCCGTCGTCCACCCGCCCGCCGACGGGACCCGAAAACGCGGAGCGAGCGGCCGTGCGAAGCCGGGTGTGTCCGGAGACGGACCGCGCGAACACCGCCTCGGCGATGACGTTCACGGGGACGCCGAGCTCGAGCGCGGTCTGCACCGTCCAGCGGCCGGTGCCCTTCTGTTCCGCCTCGTCGAGGATGACGTCCACGAGCGGCTTCCCGGTGGCGGCGTCGACGTGGTCGAGAACCTCGGCGGTCGTTTCGACCAGGAACGACTCCAAATCCCCGGTGTTCCAGGTCCGGAACACGTCGGCGATCCTAGGTACGTCGAGACCCGCGCTGCGCAGCAGGTCGTACGCCTCCGCGATGAACTGCATGTCGGCGTACTCGATCCCGTTGTGCACCATCTTCACGAAGTGGCCGGCGCCGTCGGGCCCCATGTAGGCACAACACGGCTCCCCGTCGACCTTCGCGGCGATGTCCTCCAGCAGCGGGCCGATCGACGCGTAGGACTCGCGCGACCCGCCCGGCATGATGCTGGGGCCGAGCAGCGCGCCCTCCTCCCCCCCGGAAATGCCGGTGCCGACGAAATGCACGCCAGCCGTGCGCAGGGCCTGCTCGCGCCGCCGAGTGTCCTCGAAGTAGGCGTTGCCTCCGTCCACGAGGATGTCGCCGGGCTCCAGGTGCGGAACGAGTGCAGCGATCGTCGCATCGGTGGGAGCCCCCGCCTTGACCATCATCACGATGCGGCGGGGCCGGCGCAGGCTGGCGACGAACTCGGCCACCGACGCGGCCGGGACGAACGTGCCCTCCGCGGCGTACTCGGCCATCAGCGCCGTGGTGCGCGCCTGGGTGCGGTTGAAGACAGCGACCGGGTATCCGTGCCGCGCGACGTTGCGCGCGAGGTTGCTGCCCATCACCGCGAGACCGACCACGCCGATCTGTGCCGGTGCTGTCTCGGTCACCGTCATTGGCGTCTCCTCCAGGCCTTGTCAGTCAGCCCTGTCAGTCGGCCCGCCGCCAGCGCCGCCGGAGCAGGTGCGCACTGGCTTTGGGGCGGCGCTCGCGAGTGAACACGCCCTTCTTGTTGCCGTCCACCCGGACGAATCCGGGTGCGGTGGCGAAGTCGGCGAAGTTCCACACCTGCTCGCCGACCACGGCGTCCACCCGGTCGAACACGCGGTGGTACACGTCGAGCAGCGCGGCTTGGTATTCCTCGGTCCAGGGGCTGTCCGCGAGGCTGTGCAGCCCGGCGACGGCGTCGGCGCCGTACTCCGTGACGATGACCGGTTTGCCGTACTCCGCCCAGGCGTTCAGCTCCTCCTCCAGCGCCCGCTCGGCGGCCGCGAGGTCGCCGGGCGTGGCGTACCACCCGTAGTACCGATTGATCATGAGCACGTCGCCGAGATCACTGACCCGGCACGCGCCGGCAGGGGCGTACATCACGTTGACGAATCCCACCGGGCGGGTTGGGTCGAGCTCGCGGGTCAGCGTGAACAACGGCTCGAAGTACGCGCGCGACTCCGGGGTTGTCGACTCGGGCTCGTTGGCGATGCTCCACAGCACGACGCTCGGCCGGTTCTTGTCGCGCGCCACGAGCTCGCGGATCGCCTGGGCGTGCACGGCACGGGTCGCGTCGTTCACGGTGTCCGCGGAGAAGGTCGGCACCTTCGGGCCGAGGAAGATCCCGGCTGCGAGGGCCGTGTTGAGGCCCACCGCGGCGGTCTCGTCGATGACGACGACCCCGTGCCGGTCGGCGTAGTCGAGGACTTCTTCGGCGTACGGGTAGTGGGAGGTGCGAAAGGAATTAGCACCCAGCCGCTGCAGCAGCGCGAAGTCGTGCACCATGAACGCGTCGTCGTAGCCCTTGCCGCGGACCGCGGCGTCCTCGTGCTTGCCGAACCCGCGGAAGTAGAACGGCTCGCCGTTGATGAGGAAGCGCGTGCGGTCGACGCGAACCGTCCGTACGCCGACGGGCAGCGGGTAGGTGTCGACGAGCGAGCCGGCTGGATCCCGCAGCTCGGCCACGAGGTCGTACAGGTAGCCCTCGCCCGGTCGCCACAGATGCACGTCCGGGATGCGCAGGCTTCCCGATGGGCCGTCGGCGCCGATCACCTCACGACCCGTCGCATCGACCAGCCGCACCCGGACCTCGAGCCCGTCGGCACCCGCGGTGTCCACGCGGTAGTGAACGGTGCCCGTGGATCCGGTCAGGTCGGTGACGACGGTGAGGTCGCTGACGTGCGCGGGCGGTGTCGAGTAGAGCCAGACCGGCCGGTGCAGCCCGGCGTAGTTGAAGAAGTCGTGGAAGTAGCGCTGCCGCTTGCCGTCGGGGGTGTCCTCCACCAATCCGGGCGGGATCGACTGCCAGGACAGCTCGTTGTTGACCACTGCGGTGATGCGGATCTGCTCGCCCGGGGCCGCCAGATGCGTCACGTCCGCCTCGAACGGCGTGTAGCCCCCTTCGTGGTCGACGACCCACGCGTCGTCGACCCACACCGAGGCACGGTGGGTGGCGGAGTCGAACCGGAGCACGACGCGGCGCCCGTCCCAGCCCCGGGGCACGCGCGCCGTGGTCTGGTACCAGACGTCATCGACGTGATCGTGCACCTCGGCGTCGGCGAAAACGTCGTTGAAGCTGGCCGGAACGGGCACGTCGCTGGCACCGGCAAGCGGCGCGCGCCACCACCCCTCCGCCCGGCCGCGACCGTCCGCGTCCAGCGCGAAGCGCCAAAGACCCGACAGCTGTTTGCGCTCGCGAGTGGGGGTGTCCAGCGGACGCAACATCCTGCTCTCCCCTCCCGCCATCTCCGAGGAGTCACCGACCGCGCGCCGCCGAGGCGCGACGCCCCGCCAGCCTGCACCGTTCCCACGGGGTCCGTGTTCGACGCTCACCGGGGTCCGCCCGGGCCGGGACGTTGCCCGTGCCCGGCGGCCATCCCCGCAGCGGCGCCGCTCTTACTGTGTGGCGGGTCGGCTCTCGTATCTTCCGAGGCCCGGGGCCGAGCCGACGAATGAACCAGGTCGAAGTCCGAGGATCTGCTCGTTTCGGAACGTGAACTCAGCCGTTCCTGCATCGATAGCCGGGCTGCGTGCCTGCAACCTGTGAGGGCATCCAGCAGCGGATCCGTCATCTTGGTCGTCGCCGCATCAACATTACTTCCGGTATGAGTCGTCGGGCTACCGAAGAAGAGGTTGTATGACACCTTGGATTTCCCGTCGACGCCCTTCACACCCACCGTCTTGTTGTCCAGGAAGATGTTATTGACCACGGCGGAGTTGTCACCTCCGGTCAGGCCATACGCGTTTCGGACAATCGTATTGTGGATAATATGCACCCTCTCGGGGATGCTGGCCGCGCGGTAATCCTCACGTGTCTCTCCGTCGTCCATGATGCCCACCCCGGCCATCGCGTTGTCCGCCAGCAGGTTGCGTTCGATGTGGTAGACGTAGTCGGACGTCGCGGGATAATCGATCAGCTGGATTCCGTCTTCCTCCGCCCGCGCGAACGTGTTGTCACGAATGACTATCGTCTGCAGGCGTCCCGAGTAGTCGTACAATCTGCTTTCGAGACCGTCGTCGTCGGGGTTGAGACACGTGTTGTCGGCAATCACACCAGACTTCGGTCCATCGAGGTCGATACAATCGTCGCCTGGTCTTTCGAAGTGATTCCTGGCGATGACCCCGCCGGTCCGTTCCCAGCTGACCGCGTCACCGCCCACATCGATGAATCGGTTATCGAGCACCTCGACCCCATCGGCGATGTTGACGATGCTCTTGTCTCCTCCCTTGAAGGTGAAGCCGATGATTCTGGCTCCTCGTGCCCTCACAGTGATGGTCGGAGCGCCGCCGCTCAACGTCGTCGTATCGACCGCGGACTCGTTCCCGTTGACTAGTTCGGAGGCGAGGGTGACCGCCTTGTACAGCGTGATCCCGCCGGTATAACTTCCCGGTGACACGATCACTGTATCCCCGTCGGCCGCAGAGTCGATCGCTGCCGAAATCGTAGTGTGGGCGCAGCGGTCCAAACACACGGTGAGCCTCCGTGCCGCACGATCTTTCCTCTCTTTCGAGAGCGCAACAACGAGAGCCCCGAGCAGGCCCAGCACGAGGACAAGACCGAGGGCGACCCTGTTCTTCACGGAAAAAAGCCCAGAAGACATTTCGGTCCCCACCGCTTCCTGCCAGTGCCGCCGCCAGTCGTCGGCCGGGTCGCCGACTTCTGCCCGATGAGTGCCACCGTCGAAACCACTGGCCCGCTCGGCTTGGGATGCCACCCGACCACCGCCTGCTCTTGCTCGACGGGCAACGGGTCCCCACCCTGGTCGCCATGACTACGGGCCCCGCCCCCTTGGTGCTGCACCCGGACCGATTGCTTCCGTCGGACCCCGAGGTCACAGCGATCGCCCGCCGGCTCTACGCGGCCGGACGGGACCTGCCGGTGATCTCACCGCACGGTCACGTGGACCCGCGCATGCTCCTCGACGACGAGCCGTTCGCAGACCCTGCGAGCCTGTTCGTGACACCAGACCACTACGTGACCCGGCTGCTGCACGCCAGCGGGGTTCCGCTCGCCGCCCTCGGCGTCGGGCGCGGCCGGCTGCCGGAGGCGGAGGCGCGCGAGGTATGGCGGCAGCTGTGCGCCCATTGGGCCGTCTACCGCGGCACGCCGGTACGCTACTGGCTCGAGTCGGAGCTCGCGGAGATCTTCGACGTGTCGGTGCGCCCCTCGGCGGAAACCGCCGACACGATCTACGATCAGATCGCCGACCGGCTCGCGAAGGACGAGTACCACCCCCGCGCGCTGTACCACAGGTTCCGGATAGAAGTGCTGGCCACGACCGACGACCCGTGCTCGGACCTGTCCGCGCACGCCGCACTCGCCGCGGACCCGAGCTGGTCCGGGCGGGTCATCCCGACGTTTCGGCCGGACGCGTACCTGGAGCCCGCCCTGCCGGGGTGGCAAGGGACGGTGACGCGGCTGGCGGAGGCGTCCGGGGTCGACACCGGCGAGTACGCCGGCTACGTCCGCGCCCTGGAGGAGCGGCGCGCGCACTTCATCGCGCACGGGGCCGTCTCCGCCGACCACAGCCATGCGGACGTCCGCACGGATCCGCTCGACCCCGGTGAGGCGGCCAGGATCTACCGCGCGGCGCTCGCGGGTGAGGCGAACGAGGCGGAAGCCGTGGCGTTCCGGCGGCACATGCTCGGGGAGATGGCCCGGATGTCCTGCGACGACGGGCTCGTCATGACGCTGCACCCCGCCGTGTGCCGAGGCCACCACGGGCCCACGACCGCGATCTTCGGGCCGGACACCGGGAACGACATCCCGATCAGCGTCGAGTTCACCAGGGCGTTGCGACCGGTGCTCGAGCGGTTCGGCACCCACCCGAACCTGCACCTCGTCGCGTTCACCCTGGACGAGACCGTGTGGTCGCGCGAGCTCGCCCCGCTCGCCGGGTTCTACCCGAGCGTGTACGTCGGCGTGCCGTGGTGGTTCCTCGACGCCCCGGACGCCATCCGGCGCTTCCGGGCGGCGGTGACCGAGACCGCCGGGTTCTCGCGCACCTCGGGCTTCGTCGACGACACCCGCGCGTTCTGCTCCATCCCGGCCCGTCACGACATGTCCCGACGCCTCGACGCCGGGTTTCTCGCCCAGCTCGTCGCGGAGCACCGGCTCGACGAGGACGAGGCCATGGAGACGGCGGTCGACCTCGTCAGCGGGCAGCCGAGGCGGGTGTTCAAGCTGTGAGCGGCTCGACGACACCGACGACTGCCGAGCTGTCCCGCGCCCGCGGTCACGGCCGTGCCGCCGCGCCGGTCCGCCTGGTCCACCTCGGCCTCGGCAACTTCTTCCGCGCCCACCAGGCCTGGTACACCGATCGCGCGCCGGACGCCGAGGAGTGGGGGATCGGCGCGTTCACGGGACGGAGCCCGCGGCTCGCCGACGAGCTGACCGCGCAGGAAGGCCTCTACACGCTGGTGACCCGCGCCGGCGACGGTGACCGGTTCGCCGTGGTGGGCAGCCTGTCCCGGGCGCACCCGGCCGCCGACCACGAGAGCTGGCTCGGCTACTTCCGCTCCCCGGACGTCCGGGCCGTCACGGTGACCGTCACCGAGGCAGGCTACCTGCGCGGCACGGGCGGCGGGCTGGACCGGAACCGCCCCGAGGTCCGCGCCGACGTCGAGGCGCTGCGGCGCGACGTCACGGGCGTCACGCGCACCGCGCCCGCCCGGCTGCTCGCCGGGCTCGCCGCCCGCCGCGCCGCCGACGCCGGCCCGCTCGCCCTCGTCCCGTGCGACAACCTGCCGGACAACGGTGCGGTCGTGGCCCGGGTCGTCGGTGACGTCGCCGAGACGGTCGACCCGGGGCTGCGGGACTGGGTCGAGTCCTCGGTCTCCTACGTCACGACGATGGTGGACCGGATCACGCCGCGGACCACCGACGACGACGTGCGAACCGTCGCCGCAGCGACCGGGCTGCACGATCGCAGCCCAGTGGTCACCGAGCCGTTCAGCGAGTGGGTTCTCAGCGGCGCGTTCCCGGGCGGGCGGCCGCGCTGGGAGGACGCTGGGGCCGCGATCACGGACGACGTCGCGCCGTTCGAACAGCGCAAGCTGTGGCTGCTCAACGGGGGGCACTCGCTGCTGGCCTACGCCGGCTCCGCCCGCGGCGACGTCACCGTCGCCGACGCCGTCGCCGACGACACCTGCCGGGCGTGGCTGCAGGAGTGGTGGACGGAGGCGTCGCGGCACCTGAGCCAGCCGGCTGCGGACGTCTCCGCCTACCGCGACGCGCTTCTCGACCGGTTCGCCAACCCCCGCATGCACCATCGGCTGGACCAGATCGCCGCCGACGGCTCGCAGAAGCTGCCCGTCCGCATCCTGCCGGTCCTGCGGATGGAGCGCGCGGACGGCAGGGTGCCGCAGGGGGCGGCGTTCGTCCTCGCGGCGTGGGTGTGCCACCTGCGCGGAGCGGGCGCCCCGGTCACGGACGCCCGCGCGGACAACGTGGTCCCCCTCGCCGCCAGCCCGCTTCCGCAGGCCGTGCGGCGCGTGCTGGGCGCGCTCGACCCCGGCCTCGCGGCCGACGACGACATCGTCACCGCCGTCGTCACGCACGCGGAACAGCTCGAGAAGTCCTGAAGGGGCGGACGGTTGGCGCACACCGCGGACCGCGTTGTCCTTGTGAGGCACGGAGAGACCGCGTGGGCGCGCGACGGGCGGCACACGGGCCGCACCGACATCCCGCTGACCGAGCTGGGCCGGCGTCAGGCGAGGGTGCTCGGGGATCGGCTTCGCGGCCGGCGGTTCGTCGCGGTGTGGACGAGCCCGCTGTCCCGGGCGGCCGAGACGTGCCGGCTGGCCGGTCTGAGCGAGGGGGCCGACGCGTTCGACGACCTCATGGAGTGGGACTACGGAGCCTACGAGGGGCGTCGCACCGACGAGATCCGACGCGAGGTCCCGGGGTGGTCGATCTGGCGGGACGGGGCACCGGGCGGCGAATCGGCGGCGGAGGTCGCCGCGCGTGCGGACCGCGTCATCGCACGCGCCGTCCATGCCGCCGGCGAGGTCGTGCTGTTCGCCCACGGTCACTTCCTCCGGGTCCTCGCCGCCCGCTGGCTATGCCTGCCACCGGAAGACGGCCGCCTTTTCGCCCTGGCACCCGCCACGATCAGCATCGTCGGCCACGAGCGGGAACAGCCGGTCGTGGTCCGCTGGAACGACCGGTGCCACCTCGTCTTGCCGTCCTACGTCTGGTCCGAGCGCGGAGATCTCGACGTACGGGCCGGCGACCCGAGCGTGGGAAGTGGCGACGACCGGTCCTCACGGTCCGGCGGATCTCCACGAGGAGGCGGGCCTGTGGGGTAGCCCCGCCCGAACGGACAGGAGCATCGGGATGCCGCCCCGGGTTCGTCCGCCACCCGCCCCCCGTGCGTCGTACGCCGCGACTGGGGGCAGGGACCGGGGGCAGGAAGCAGCGCGTGTACGACGAGCGGCCACGTCGCGGTCGTCCACCTGCCCGCACCCTCCTCTGACGGCCAGACAGAAAGCCGGGAGCATGACCGCCACGACGATCACGGCCCCCCAGTCGCCACCGGCCGCCGCGACCGCGCATCTGAAGCCGCGCACGATCCTCGGCTACGGGGCCGGTGACGCCGGCTGCAACATCGCGTTCCAGATGACCGGGTTGTTTCTCCTGGTCTACTACACCGATGTCGTCGGCATCAGCCCCGCGCATGCCGGCACGCTGTTCCTCGTCGTGAAGCTGTGGGACGCCTTCGCGCCGACATCTTCGCCGGTCGGATGGTCGACCGGACGATGACGCGCTGGGGAAAGTTCCGGCCCTTCATCCTCTGGTTCTCCCTGCCGCTGCTGGCCAGCAACTTCCTCTGCTTCGCCATCCCCGATCTCAGCTACGGCCTGAAGCTCACCTGGGCCTACGCTTCCTACGCCCTGCTCGGCCTGCTGTACTCCATGGTCAACATCCCTTACGGGTCGCTTGCGGGGGCCATGAGCCAGAACCCGGTCGACCGCTCACGGCTCGCGTCGGCCCGGATGGTCGGATCGGGCACGACGATCCTGCTGCTGGCGGTCATCCTCGCCCCTCAGATCAAAGCCGCTCAGAACCTGCACCGGACGTTCCTCGTCGTCGCCGCCATCTTCCTGGTGATCGGGATGGCCCTGTTCATGACCACCTTCTTCACCTCGAAGGAGACGGTCTACCGCGAGGTCGAGCAGGTCAGCCTGAAGCAGACGCTGGCGACGATCAGGCAGAACGGCCCGTTGATGCGCCTGTGCGGGTCCTCGTTCTTCTACCTGACCGGGCAGAACGTGGTCGGCGCCCTGGCCATCTACCTGGCCAACGACGTGCTCGCGCGGTACGTCGGCGGCACCGGCGCCTGGATCGCCACGGTCGTCACCATCATCACCACCGGCGCGGTCATCTACGTCGGTCCGCTCGGGCCGACCGCCACGCGCAGATTGGGCAAGAAGCGTGGTTTCATGCTCGGCTGCATCGTCGCGATCGTGGGTGGCGTGCTGTTCGCGGTCAGCGACACCCTGTGGCTGGGCTTGGTCGCGCTGTTCCTCGTCGGTTTCGGCATGGCGTTGCTGAACACGATGACCTGGGCCTTGGAGGCCGACACGGTCGAGTACGGCGAGTACAAGACCGGGATCCGGACCGAGGGCGCGACCTACGCCGCCTTCTCGTTCACGCGGAAGGTGGGACAGGCGGTCGGCGCCGCGATCGCGTCCTACGCCCTGGCCATCGTGGGCTACCACGCCTCACCCGCGGGCGGCCCGAAGGTGCCGCAGACGGACGCCGTCGTGAACGGCATCCAGTGGGCGGGCGCGGTCCTGCCGGCCGCCTTCTTCGTGGTGGCCCTCCTGGTCATGGCGACCTACCCGCTGACCGAGGCGAGGTTCAAGGAGATCATGACTGCGATCGCCGCGAATCGGGCGCGCAGGCATCTGGAACTGCACGGTCCGGGCCGCTGATCGCAGGCCCTTGCCGAGAGGAGCGCGCATGAGCAGCGCCGACGACGACCAGCAGCTGCCGCCTCCGGTCGTGACGCTCGCGGCGAGGTACGGCGCGGGCGGCACGTACGTCGGGCCGCGGGTCGCGGAGCGGCTCGGGGTCATGTTCCTCGACCGGGTCATCGACGCGTCGGTGGCGGAACGCAGCGGGTTGCCCGAGGACGTCGTGACCTCGTACGAGCAGAAGCCGCGCGCCGGCGTCAGCCGGCTGATCGCGACCCTGTCCCGGGTCGCTCCGCTGGACGGGCCGCCGGTGCAGGTCTGGGACAAGGACGAGGGTCGTATGCGCGCGGAGGTCGAGGCGTTTCTCGCGGAGGCCTCGGTCACGGGCGGCGTCATCCTCGGACGCGGCGCGAACTTCGTGCTGCGCAACGTCGTACCGGGTGTCCTGTGTGTCCTCCTGACCGGTCCCCGGGAGGCCCGCGTCGAGCAGGCGATGCGGCTGCGCGGCGTCGACCGCACGACAGCGGAACGGGAGCTCGACGTCCAGGACGCGGCCCGCCTCGGCTACGTGCGGCGCAACTACGGGGCCGAGCACGAGGAGGCGACGGACTACCACGTGTGCTTCGACACCACGGTCCTCGACCTCGACACGGTGGTCGACACGATCGCGCACCTCAGCACCGCTCGCCGCCGGCACGCCGTCACCGCTCGCTCGTGACCGTCTGGGGCGCCGCCGGCTGCATCGTGGCCCCCGGAATTCGGACACGTTCGGCGCGCCGCCGAAACCACAGGACCACGCCGCGCTGGTTTCCCCGTCCTCGCCGGTGGCGGGAGCTACGCCGGGATGTGCCCGATGCTCCACAACCGGAAGTGGAGCAGGTAACGACCCCCCGACTCCCCTCAGTGATCCTGGCGCGGTACGCCGAGTGCGCCGTCGAGTGAGACCTGTCGCGGATCGACGCCAGCGAACACCAGGACATCAGCCGCGACCATCCGCACGGCGACGACCGCGGCCAGCATCGACTCGGACTGCCCGCGGATGACGGGCACCGAACGGGTGGCGGCAAGCGCCTGGTCGACTGCTCGCTGACGGGCGTCGCGATCGCCGGGGTCGCTGGACATGCCCGCGATCGCGTCGGTCAACGCCCGGACGCTGGGCGCGAGCAGACGGCGTTCCGACCGGCTCACCTCGCGAGCAGCGCGGGCGAGCATGAGGCAGCTGCCGGCGAGCAGGTCGAGATGGGCCGCGTTCTCGTTCTCGCGCACCACCGGCGCCCGCCGCGACCGCCATAGAAGAGTGCGGCGCGTGACCCGGCTGCTGGCCCGGGTGGCCCGGCTCACCTCGGCCAGGTCGTCGCGGACCGCGCGCAGGTCGCTGACCGCGTCCGCGGCGAGCTCGTCGTGCCGGTACCAGCTGTCGTAGCGGCGCACCTGGTACTGGTCGAGGCCGGTTTCCCCCTTGGCGGACTGGAAGCATTCCTCGATGGCCCACCGGGTGCCGGCGACCCGGGCCAGCTCGCGCAGCGGGGTACCGGCGCGGCCGTAGCAGGCGTAGTAGGCGAGGTCGGTGGGTTCGGTGAGGCTGCGGCGGACGAGCAGCCAGAAGCCGTCACCGGGGTCGTGCAGCGGGCGGATCGGGGCGCGGGCCCACCAGTAGACGCGGGGGCCCTTGGCCCCGGCACCGGCGGACAGGCGTTTCCACGCCTGGGCGGGCAGCGCGGCGGCGAGCCGGTCCGCGCGCAGCTGG
>DATGDX010000284.1:0-6247 GCA_035310665.1 Mycobacteriales bacterium
AGGGCGCAGGCAACGAGAATCCGCGCGCGCCGTCTCCGGTCGGCCCCGCCGCGCGCGTCGAGCGCGCCACCGGTCTCGGGCAGGCGCCCGTCGATCCTCGAGCCGTGGACGCGGGACACGCGGTGCGACGGCGAGACCCGCCGCGTGTCCGAGACGTTGCGCCCGCGGTTCGTCACGCGGCCGGGAGCTCCTCGTCGCTGCGGGTGCCCCGCGGCAGGACGGGGGCGTCGCGCCCGGTGCCGCTGCCGGACGCCGGGCGCCGGGTCTCCTCGTGGTAGTCCTCGTCGACGTTGACCGACCACACGTCGTGCTCCGCGCCCTCGCAGATGTTCTGCACGGTCAGCAGCGCGGTGAACATCGAGTGGTCCTGGTTGTTGTACTTGTGCATCCCGTTGCGGCCGACCGGGTGCACGTTGCGGGCCTCCTCGGCGAGCCAGCGGCGCAGCACGTCGACGCACTCCCGGTACCGCTCGTCGTACACCGGGTAGGCCTTCGGCATCCGGACCACGTAGCCGGTCTCGACCGCGTCCGGGGCGACGAGGCCCAGGGCCGCCAACTCCGCGGTGCCGAGCGCGACCAGGTCCCCGTCGGCCATCGACCACAACGCGTCGCCCTCGTTGACGAAGTACTCCAGCCCCAGGCAGGTCCGCCCGTCCCGGACCATGTACGGCGACCACGACCCGAAGTTCTGGATCCGGCCCACCTGCACCCCCGGGCTGTGGACGTAGATCCAGTTGTCCGGAAACCCGGCCTCGGCGGGAACGACGAGCGCCACCGTGAGGAAGTCGCGGTAGGCCAGGTCGAGGGCGGCGCTCCGCACCGGGTCGGGCGCGGGCGGGTCCATCGCCAGCACCAGCTCGGACAGCGGCATCGAGGAGACGACGTGGTCGGCCTCGTGACGGTGCGCCCCCCGGTCGGTCGTCGCGGTGACGGCCGTCACGACACCGTCGGCGCGGTGCACCCGCGTCACCGGCGCGCGCAGCAGCACCTGGCCACCCCGGGCGACGACCCGGTCGTGCGCGAACTCCCACATCATGCCCGGACCGAGCTTCGGGTACTGGAACTGCTCGATGAGCGTGACGATGTCCTGCTGGTTCCGCTTCGGCAGCAGCGCGTTGAGGATCGCCGTCCGCAGCGAGAGGTTCTTGATGCGTTGCGCGGCCCAGTCGGCCTGGATCGCGGTCGCCGGCACCCCCCACACCTTCTCCGTGTAGGTCTTGAAGAAGATGCGGTAGAGACGCCAGCCGAACCGCGCCGCGACCCACCCCTCGAAGTGGCTCTGGTCCCGCGGCGGGTGCACCTGCACCCACAGGTACGACAGCAGGCAACGGATCGCCTCGAGCAGCCCGAGCCCGCGCAGCGCGTTGAACGCCCGCAACGGGTAGTCGAACAGCTTGCCCTGGTAGAAGATCCGGCTCATCCGCGGGCGGAGCAGGAACTCGTCGTCCGGCAGGATCTCGTGCCACAGCCGCTCGACCTCGGGCACCTTCGTGAAGAACCGGTGCCCGCCGATGTCGAACCGCCAGCCGTCGCGCTCGACGGTGCGGCTGATCCCGCCGACGATGTCATCGGCCTCCAGCACGGTCACCGGGACCTCACGCTTCGTCAACTCGTACGCCGCCGTCAGCCCCGCGGGACCGGCTCCGATCACGACCGTTCGGGGGTTGCGCTCTGCCACCTGTCCTCCCTCGAGGGGTCAGCCATCGCTGCCCGCGTCAGACGGCATTGTGCGTGGTGGGTCGTGGCGGTCACCGGTGTGGGGTGATGCGACACGCGTGTGGTCGTGGCAAGCGGTCGCGTTGTTGCGGATCGCGTAGTGCGCCCCTCACGGCACGTGATTCCCGCCCGCGAGAACCGGGGCGTTCCGCGCACCGCGGCGGTACGCCGGGGACAGCGGATGGGAAACCGTCACCGACAGTCGCGGGCTGGCCAAGGAGGGCTCGGCTTGTCAGCAGTGCTACTTCGCCATGTGAGCCGGCTACGTACCCTTCGATTCCTCAGTCTTGCGGCATGCCCTACCGCTGAGGCAGCGGGATTACGTCGTTCTCGCCGGACCGATCGGCGCCGGCCGCGGGCTCGGCGAGTGGTTCCCGAGCCAAACGCCGAACTTCGCCAGATCGCCGCCATCGACCAGACCTCTCAGCCTGTCGTGCGTGTGGAGCTGAGGGGACTCGAACCCCTGACCCCTTGCATGCCATGCAAGTGCGCTACCAACTGCGCCACAGCCCCGAGCCGGTGCCCGAGCCGCAGCTCGAGCCCCGACGCGCAGCAGGATACCTCGCGGTCAGCGGTCGTCGCCGCGCTCGCCCTCCGGAAACGGGCGAACACCGGTGTTGTGCTCGACGAGCCGCCACCCCTTCCCGCTGTCCACCAGCAACGACCAGTGGCAGTTGCCGAGCGGGCCGAGCCGCCACCACGAGGCGGGGTCGAGGTCGAGCAACATCCCGATCACGGCGCGGGCGGTGCCGCCGTGGGTGACCGCCACGAGGGACGAGCCGGGGGGGACGAGGTCGAGGCGCTCGCCGATCGCGGCGACCGCCCGCTCGGCGACCTCGGCGTACGTCTCGCCGTGCCCCCGCCGCACGTCCTCCCCCGCGTTCCACGCCTCCCACTCCTCGGGGAACCGCGCCCGCGCCTCGTCGCGGTGCAGCCCCTGCCAGCTGCCCAGGTCGATCTCCCGCAGCCGCTTGTCCGGGGCCGCGCACAGGCCCACCCGGTCCTCCAACCCGGCGGCGGTCGCGGTCGCCCGCGCGAGGTCGGACGTGAGGACGAGCGCGGGGCGCAACGCGGCGATCCACGGCGCGGACCGGATCGCCTGATCGCGTCCCACGGAGTCGAGCGGTGGATCGAGCTGACCCTGGAAGCGGCCGACGTCGTTCCACTCGGTGCGACCGTGCCGCCACAGCACCACGCGGCGGCCGGTGCCGGTCACGACCGGGCCGCCTGCCGGGCCGCGTCGGTCACGCCGTCGGGCAGGGGCACGGCGGGACAGTCCTTCCACAGCCGCTCGAGCGCGTAGAACCGGCGCTCCTCGTCGTGCATGACGTGGACGACGACGTCGACGTAGTCGAGGAGCACCCAGCGGCCCTCCTGCACCCCCTCGCGGCGGACCGGGCGCGCTCCGCGGCGGCGCAACCGCTCCTCGACGTTGTCGACGATGGCCCGGACCTGACGGTCGTTGGGGGCCGAGGCGATGACGAAGCAGTCGGTGATGACGAGCTGGTCGCTCACATCGAACGCGACGATGTCGGAGGCGAGCTTGTCCGCGGCGGCCTCGGCGGCGACGACGGCGAGCTCGACGGAGTGATCGGTTGCGGTCACGGGCGGCTCTCGACGGTGTGACGGACCGGGCCCGCCCAGCCTCTCACGGCGACGGCCCCCATCCTCGGCATCCGCCGTCCGCCTTGGCCGCGGGACACGACCATGCGGTGCGTCAGCGGGTCGCGCGATAGAGCCGACGTTTGGCGACGTACTGCACGACCCCGTCGGGCACGAGGTACCAGATCGGCTCGCCCGCGCCCACACGCTCCCGGCACTCCGTCGAGCTGATCGACAGCGCGGGGACCTCCACCAACGACACCCGCCCGTCGGGCAGCCCGGGGTCGGCGAGGTGGTGGCCGGGGCGGGTGCAGCCGATGAAGTGCGCGAGGCGGAACAACTCGTCGGTCGCATGCCAGGTGAGGATGCGGGCGAGCGCGTCGGCGCCGGTGATGAAGAACATCTCGACGTCCTCCTCGCGTTCCGCCCGGAGGTCCCGAAGGGTGTCGATCGTGTAGGTGGGGCCGTCGCGGTCGATGTCGACCCTGCTGACCGAGAACCGCGGGTTCGACGCGGTTGCGATCACCGTCATCAGGTAGCGGTCCTCGGCCGGGGCGACCTGCCGGTCGGCCTTCTGCCACGGCGTGCCGGTGGGGACGAACACGACCTCGTCGAGGCGGAACAGCGCGGCGACCTCGGACGCGGCGACCAGGTGGCCGTGGTGCACGGGGTCGAACGTGCCACCCATGACCCCGAGCCGCAGACACTCCTGTGTCACCCGGCGGATCTTACCGCTGGTCGCGCGTACCACTCATGGCAGAGAGCCGGCTCAAGTCCGCCGGGGGGCTGCCGATGGCACGCCGGGGGAGCCGAAGGAGGCGTCGGGACGGTGCCGGAGATCTACGTGGCTCGCCAGCCGATCTACGACGAGGGCCTGCGGGCGCACGGGTACGAGTTGCTGTTCCGCGGGGGCTCCGCGGGTCTGACCGACGGCGGGGGGATCGTCGACGGCGACCAGGCCACCTCGCAGGTGATCGTGAACACGTTCACCGAGATCGGGTTCGAGCGGCTCGTCGGCCGCCGCCGCGCGTTCGTGAACATCACCCGGGCGTTCGCCACCGGCAGCCTGCCGCTGCCGTTCCCGCCCGACCGCACGGTCCTCGAGGTCCTGGAGACCATAGACATCGACGAGGAGGTCGTCGCCGTAGTCCGCCACCTCGCCGGCTCGGGGTACGCCATCGCGCTCGACGACGTGGGGGACGACCTCGCCACGCACCCCCTGCTCCCGATCGCGACGTACGTCAAGATCGACGTGCGGCAGCACGACGAGGACATGCAGCGGGAGCTCCTGGCGGTCTGCCGGACGCATCCGCGGGTGCAGACGATCGCCGAGAAGGTGGAGACCCGCGAGGAGTTCGCCGCCGCCCAGGCGCTCGGCTTCACCTACTTCCAAGGGTTCTTTCTCTCCCGCCCCAACCTCGTCGGCAGTCGGTCGCTGTCGCCGCGACGGTTCGCCTTCATGGACCTGCTCGCGAAGCTGAGCCAGCCGGAGTGCGGGTTCGAGGACATCGAGGCGTCGGTGCGACTCGACGTGGGGTTGTCCTACCGGGTGCTCCGCGCGGTCAACTCCGCGGATTTCGGACTGCGGCGAAAGATCAGCTCCTTGCGTGAGGCGATGGTCATGCTCGGCCTGGAGCGCCTGCGCTCGTGGGTCCTGCTCATGGCCGTCGCCGACACCGGCGACACCTCCGAGGAGCAGCTGTCGACGGCGATGACGCGGGCCCGGATGTGCGAGCTGCTCGCGCGCAAGGTGGGCGTCCGTCCGGACGTGGCGTTCACGACGGGCATGCTGTCGTCGCTGGACTTCCTGCTCGACGTCCCGCTCGCCGACGTCGTCGCGCAATTGCCCCTGGAGCAGGAACTCGAGGATGCCCTGCTGCGCCACACCGGGCCACTGGGGCAGCTGCTCGCGGCGGTCGGTGCCTACGAGCGCGACGAGCCGCAGCCGCGCGTCGCCCCCGGTGTCGATCTGTCCGATCTCGGCCACGCCTACCTGTCGGCGGTCGGCTGGTCGCTGCAGACCTACGAGAGCGTCCTCGCCTCGTAGACCTCGTCCCGCCCACGAGAGGGCTGGCGGGGAGCGTGTACGGCGGGTGTGGATCGCCCGGCGTGCCCGACGACGGTGCCGATGTCTAGGTTACGGGCACGGGAAGGCCAGGAACGTCCCCAGAACGGCACGGGGACGTCCCGGGACGTCCGACGATCCGGACAGGCGGCGAGGGTCGGTGGCGGCATGCAGGCACACCGGAGAGCGGGACCGGCGACGGGGGGGCGGACCATCGGCTGGCCCCGTGCGTACGACGTCCTGTCGTGGCTGGTCCTGGGCGGCCGGGCGCGGCGGGTCCGCGCCCAGCTGGTGGGCCTGGCCGACATCCACCCCGGTGACGCGGTGCTCGACGTCGGCTGCGGCACCGGCGCGCTCGCCCTGGTCGCGGCGAGGCAGGTCGGTGCGAACGGGCACGTCGCCGCGCTCGACGCCTCCCCATCGATGATCGAGGCGGTGCGCCGGAAGGCGGTGCGCCGGGACCTCCGGGTCGAGGCCCGCGTCGGCGTGGCGGAGCGGCTTCCCTACGACATCGCGTCCTTCACGGGGGTGATGTGTGCGTTGGTGATCCACCACCTGCCGGTGGGCCTGCGCCCGGTCGCGTTCGCGGAGATGGCCCGGGTGCTGCGGCCCGACGGGCGGCTCGTCGTCGCGGACATCTCCCCGCCCGCCCACGGTCGCCTCGCCGCGGTGGTCCGGCGCCTCGCCGGCCGCCACGCGTCGGGAACCGACGAGCAACGGCTGCGCGCGCTCGCCGAGGAAGCCGGGTACGTCGACGTGGAGACGGGGCGGACGGTGCACCCCTGGCTGGGGTACGTCCGCGCCCGCAAGCCGCGCCTCGGCCAGGTGACCTAGAACGCAGGTCGGCGTGGACGCGATCATCGG
>DATGDX010000285.1:0-10050 GCA_035310665.1 Mycobacteriales bacterium
GCTGGCGCGGCGCCGCGCAGGCCCGGCGCGCCGCGGCGGTGGACGGGAGGCGTGCGTGATCTCCTCCGTCCGCGGGCCGGTCACCGCGGTCGCCCCCGACGCCGCCGTCGTCGAGGTCGGCGGGGTCGGCCTTTTCGTCCAGTGCACCCCGTCGACGCTGGCGCGGTTGCGCGTCGGCGAGAGCACCCGGCTCGCCACCAGCCTCGTCGTCCGCGACGACTCGCTGACGCTCTACGGGTTCTGCGACGACGACGAGCGAAGCGTGTTCGAGTTGCTGCAAACGGCAAGCGGGGTGGGCCCACGGCTCGCACAGGCGATACTCGCGGTGCACTCCCCGTCCGCCCTGCGCCGCGCCGTGGCCACCGAAGACCTCGCCGCGCTGACCCTCGTCCCGGGGATCGGGAGGAAGGGCGCGCAGCGGATCGTGCTCGAGCTCAAGGACCGGCTGGTTCCGGCCGGTCCGGAGGACGAGACGCCGGCCGCGTCGTCCGACGCCCCGCGCTGGCGCAGCCAGCTGACCGCGGCGCTCACCGGGCTGGGATGGTCGGCGCGGGAGGCCGACGAGGCGGTGGCGGCGGTCACCCGGGAGGCGGGCACCGGCGCGACGCTCGACGGCGAGCCCGACGTCGCCGCGCTGCTGAAATCCGCGCTGCGCCGGCTCGGCCCGCGGTGACCGACGACCCAGGGGTGACCGACGGCATCGTCTCGCCGCTGAGCGACGGGGACGAGCGTCAGGTCGAGGCCGCGCTGCGGCCCAAACGCCTCGACGAGTTCGTCGGGCAGCAGCGGGTCCGCGAGCAGCTGTCGCTGGTGCTGGAAAGCGCGCGGCAGCGGGGACGTCCGCCGGACCACATGCTCCTGTCCGGCCCGCCGGGTCTCGGCAAGACGACGATGGCTATGATCATCGCCGCCGAGCTCGGCGCCCCGCTGCGAATCACCAGCGGGCCCGCGATCGAGCGGGCCGGGGATCTCGCGGCGCTGCTGTCGACCCTCACCGAGGGCGAGGTGCTCTTCCTCGACGAGATCCACCGAATGGCGCGGCCGGCCGAGGAGATGCTCTACGTCGCGATGGAGGACTTTCGCGTCGACGTCGTCATCGGCAAGGGGCCGGGCGCGACCGCGATCCCGCTCGACGTGGCGCCGTTCACGCTGGTCGGCGCGACCACCCGGGCCGGGCTGCTCCCCGGGCCGCTGCGCGACCGTTTCGGGTTCGTCGCGCACCTCGACTTCTACGAGCCGGTCGAGCTCGAGCAGGTGCTCGTCCGCTCGGCGCGGCTGCTCGGCGTCCGGCTGCTGCCCGACGGCGGATCCGAGATCGCTGGACGGTCCCGCGGCACCCCGCGGATCGCCAACCGGCTGCTCCGGCGCGTGCGCGACTTCGCGGAGGTCCGTGCCGACGGCGTCGTGACCCGCGCCGTCGCCCAGGCGGCGCTGGAGCTCTACGAGGTCGACACCCGCGGGCTCGATCGGCTCGATCGCGCGGTGCTCGACGCGCTCCTGCACCGGTTCGCTGGCGGCCCGGTCGGTTTGTCCACCCTGGCGGTGTCGGTGGGGGAGGAGCCGGAGACGGTGGAGGAGGTCGCCGAGCCGTTCCTCGTCCGAGCCGGGCTGCTCGCGCGGACGCCGCGCGGCCGGGTCGCGACGCCCGCGGCGTGGGAGCACCTCGGGGTTACCCCGGTCGCGCCATCGCTGTTCGACCCGTGAGTCACTCCTCGTCGAGCACCTCGTCGATCGCGGCGACCACGTCGGCCACCGGCGAGGTATCCCGCACGGGACGGCGTGGGATGCGAACCGGCGGCGGCTCCGCACGCCCCGAACGCCGTCGCACGGGGGAGGTCACAAGGCGGGCCACGCTCCCACCTCCCTCCGGCGCATCGCGCTGCCGTCCAAACGGATCCGGGCCCTGAACGGTCTCCCCGGCAATCGGCAGCCGCTTCTGGTTCGTTACCCCCCGGGGCGACGCGCTTCTTATCTCGGCCACCGCTAGGCGCCACGCCTCCTCGAGCTGCCCTACTCGCGAAAGCCTGCACGGGCAAGGCGATAGGCTCGCCGCGGCGGCCGCGTGTCGTGGCCACTGTCGTGTCGTGTCGGGTTGCCGTGGGGAAAGGGCGCGACGGAATGGAGCAGCTCACCACCCTGCTGCCGCTCATCTTGCTGGCCGCCGTCTTCTACCTGCTCATCCTGCGTCCGCAGCGGGTCCGGCAGCGGCAGCTCGCCCAGACACAGTCGGCCCTGGCGCCCGGCGCCCGCGTGATGACCACCGGCGGTCTCTACGCCACGGTGAGCGCGGTCGAGGACGACGCTGTGCTGCTCGAGGTCGCCCCCGGCGTCGTGTGCCGCTACGTGAAGCCGGCTGTCGCCCGGGTCCTCGAGCAACCTACAGCGCACAGTGACGAGCCGGTGACGTAGTCTGGCATACTGGCCGGCACCCCAGACCCACGGAGACACCGAGTGGCCGGACGCGAGATTCCCCGCCCGTGGCGGCCGCTGGCCCTGGCCTTCCTCGTCGTCGTCGCCCTGTACGCCGGGATGGTCCTCACCCGCACGTTCACGCCGAAGCTGGGCCTCGACCTGCGCGGCGGCACCAGCGTGATTCTCACTCCGCGGGTGGCGGAAGGCAGCGGCACCGTGACCCGCCGCGCGCTCGACCAGGCCGTCGAGATCATCCGCCAGCGCGTCAACGGCCTCGGCGTCGCGGAGAGCGAGGTGGCCACGGAAGGGAACAACATCGTCATCTCGGTGCCCGGGGCGGGACAGGGTGAGGTCGTCAACCTCGTCGGCCAGACCGCGCAGCTGCGCTTCCGGCAGGTGCTACAGGAGGCCGGCCCCCAGCCGACGACCGCGCCACCCGCGGGGTCGAAGGCGGGCGGGAACGGCAGCGTGCAGCAGCGGTTCGCGCAGCTCGACTGCCGCCGTCCGGAGAACCGGCGCGGGGGCGGGTTCGACGTCCCGGCGCCGATCGCGGCGTGCAACCGGGACGGGACCGCCAAGTACGTGCTGGGCAAGGCCGAGGTGCTCGGCACGTCGGTGCGCTCGGCCGCGGCCAACCCGACGCAGAACGGTGTCGGCTGGCAGGTGAACCTGTCCTTCGACGGCGAGGGGACGAAGCTGTTCGGGGCGCTCACCCAGCGAGTGGTGGGGCTGCCGCCGCCGCAGAACGAGGTCGCCATCGTGCTCGACGGGGTGGTCGTCTCGGCGCCCCGGATCGACGAGCCGATCCTCGGCGGCCAGGCGCAGATCACCGGGCGCTTCACGCAGAAGGAGGCGGAGGACCTCGCGAGCGTGTTGAAGTACGGCGCGCTGCCCCTGGCCTTCGACCGCTCCGAGGCCCGTTCGATCTCACCGACCCTCGGGTCCGACCAGCTCCGCGCCGGGCTGCTGGCCGGCGCGATCGGGATGGGCCTGGTCGTCCTCTACTCGATCTTGTACTACCGGGGCCTCGCGCTGGTGGCGGTGCTGAGCCTCGCCGCGTCCGCCCTGGTCACCTGGGCGACCGTGGTCCTGCTCGGGCACACGATCGGGTTCACGCTCACCCTCGCCGGCATCGCCGGGCTCATCGTCGCGATCGGGATCACGGCCGACTCGTTCGTCGTCTACTTCGAACGGCTGCGCGACGAGGTGCGGGAGGGGCGGACGCTGCGGACCGCGGTGGAGCGCGGGTGGGTCCGGGCGCGGCGCACCGTCCTGTCCGCGGACTTCGTCTCGTTCCTCGCCGCCGCGGTGCTCTACGTGCTGTCCGTCGGCAGCGTGCGAGGGTTCGCGTTCACCCTCGGCCTGACCACGGTCGTGGACGTCTTCATCGTCTTCGCCGTCACCAAGCCGGTGATGACGCTGCTCGCGCGTACGACGTTCTTCGGCCGGGGACACCGCTGGTCCGGGCTCGACCCCGTCCGGCTCGGGGCCACCCGTCCCCTGGTCGCGACCGTCGGTGGCGCGCGGGCCCGCGCCGCCCGGGAGGTGTGACGGTGTCCCGGGCGGGCGCGTTCGGCGCCCGGCTGTACCGCGGCGAGGTCTCCTACGACTTCGTCGGGCGGCAACGGACGTGGTACGCCATCTCCGGCGTGATCCTGCTCGTGTCCGTCGCCGCGTTGCTGCTCCGCGGCCTCACGCTGGGGATCGAGTTCAAGGGCGGCGCGGTCTTCACGTTCCAGGCGCGAGGAGCGACCGTCGCGGAGGCGCGGGCAGCGGCTCGCCAGGCCGGGGTCGGGGACGCGATCGTCACCGAGGTCGGGGATCAGCTTCGGGTGCAGACCCCCCCGCTGTCGCCGGAACAGGTCGACCGGGTGCAGCACGCGTTCGCGACCGAGGTCGGGGTCAACCCGGATGACCTCAGCCCCCAGGTGGTCGGCCCGACGTGGGGCGAGCAGATCACGAAACGCGCGGTGCAGGGCCTCGTCGTGTTCCTCGTCCTGGTCGTCGGCTACCTGTCCGCTCGGTTCGAGTTCAAGATGGCCGTCGCCGCGATCGTCGCGCTGCTGCACGACCTCGTTATCACGATCGGCATCTACGCCCTCGTCGGGTTCCCGGTCACGCCGGCGACTGTGATCGGCCTGCTCACGATCCTCGGCTACTCCCTCTACGACACGGTCGTGGTCTTCGACAAGGTCAAGGAGAACACGGCCGGGATCGTCGGTGGCAGCCGCATGACCTACGGCCAGGCGGCGAACCTCGCCGTCAACCAGACCCTGGTCCGCTCGATCAACACCAGCGTCATCGCCCTGCTGCCCGTCGCCTCGATCCTGTTCGTCGGCGCCTACCTGCTGCACGCCGACACGCTCAAGGACCTCTCGCTCGCGCTGCTGGTCGGCATGGCCGCCGGCACCTACTCGTCGATCTTCATCGCGACGCCGCTGCTCGCCGACCTCAAGGAGCGAGAGCCGCAGATGCAGGCGCTGGCGAAACGGGTAGCCGCACGCCAGGGCGGCGGGGGAGCCCGGGGACGCGCCGCGGACCTCGCCGAGCCGTCGACGGCTGCCGACGAGTCCGCACCCGGGACGCCGAGCGAGACCGTGGAGGCCGCCGGTGGCGAGCGCACACCGGTGCCACCGGCGGCGCCCGCCCAGGCGAGGGGCGGGTCGAGCGGCGGGACTCGCCCCGCGCGATCCGCGGCCCAGCGCCGGCGGCCGGGGGGTCCGCCCCGGCGGCCGCCCGGTAAGCGGCGGCGATGACCGGCGACCCGGCGATCAGCGCGACGCACGAGCGGCGCCGACCTCCGCTCGACCTGCACGCGCTGCTGCGCGAGCGGGTGCGCGACGTCGTCGACTACCCGAAGCCGGGGATCGTCTTCAAGGACATGACGCCGCTGTTCGCCGACCACGTGGCGTTCGCCGGGGCCGTCGACGCGGTCGTCTCCCACCACGGGCGGGGGACCGTCGACAAGGTCGTGGGCATCGAGGCACGCGGGTTCATCCTCGCCGCGCCGATCGCCTACCACTTCGGTGCCGGCTTCGTCCCGGTTCGCAAGGAAGGGAAACTGCCCGGCGCGACGCTGACCGCGTCGTACGCGCTCGAGTACGGCACCGCCGCCCTGGAGGTCCACTGGGACGCGTTCGCCCCGGGCGACCGGGTGCTCGTCGTGGACGACGTGCTGGCCACGGGGGGGACGGTCAGCGCCACCGCGGACCTGGTGCGGCGGGCCGGCGGTGACGTGGTCGGCGTGTCGGTGTTGCTGGAGCTGGCGTTCCTCCGGGGGCGCGAGCGGCTGTCCGACCTGGACGTGCAGGCGCTGCTCACGCTGTGACCCGTCGGGCCTCGCTAGAATGGCGGTCCCGCCAGCGAGGAGGACCCGTGCCTAGCGACGTCGTCCCCGCCGGCCCGCCCGGTGCCGAGGTCGGCACCGCCCTCGTGCCCACGGCTGTCGTCCACTTGCAGGACCCGCCGGACGGCGAGCGGCCGGAGGGGGCGGTCGCCACGGCGGACGCCCCCGACGCGGTCGAGGCGCCCGCGACCGAAGCCGCCGGCGTACCGTCCCCCGAGCCGTCGCCGCGGCGGGTCCGAGCCCGGCTGGCGCGTCTCGGGATGCCCCGCGGCGCCTCCCTGCCGCCCGTCCTCGAGCCGCTCGTCCGGACGATCCGCGCGTCCCACCCGAAGGCGGACATCCGCGACGTCCAGCGCGCGTTCGAGGTCGCCGCCACGCAGCACCAGGCGCAGACACGGGTGTCCGGCGACCCCTACATCACGCACCCGCTCGCGGTCGCCACGATCCTCGCCGAGCTCGGGATGACCCCGCCGACGATCATCGCGGCGCTGCTGCACGACACCGTGGAGGACACGGACTACACCCTCGACCAGCTGCGCGACGACTTCGGGGACGAGATCGCCCACCTCGTCGACGGGGTCACCAAGCTCGACAAGGTGAAGTACGGCGCGGCGGCGCAGGCCGAGACCGTGCGTAAGATGGTCATCGCGATGGCCCGGGACATCCGCGTCCTCGTCATCAAGCTCGCCGACCGGTTGCACAACACGCGGACGCTGCGCTACCTCCCGCAGGAGAAGCAGGACCGCATCGCCCGCGAGACGCTGGAGATCTACGCTCCGCTCGCGCACCGGCTCGGGATGAACACCATCAAGTGGGAGCTCGAGGACCTGTCGTTCGCGACGCTCTATCCGAGGCGGTACGACGAGATCGCGCGGCTGGTCGCCGAGCGGGCGCCCTCCCGCGACACCTACCTCCGGTCGGTCCGCGAACGGGTCCAGAACGACCTGCGCGCGGCGAAGATCCGGGCGGAGGTGACCGGACGGCCGAAGCACTACTACTCGATCTACCAGAAGATGATCGTGCGGGGCCGCGACTTCGCCGACATCTACGACCTCGTCGGCATCCGGGTGCTCGTCGACTCGGTCCGCGACTGCTACGCCGCGCTCGGCACGATTCACGCGTCCTGGAACCCGGTCCCCGGCCGGTTCAAGGACTTCATCGCGATGCCCAAGTTCAACATGTACCAGTCGCTGCACACCACGGTGATCGGGCTGGAAGGCAAGCCGGTCGAGATCCAGATCCGGACGTGGGCGATGCACCGCCGGGCGGAGTACGGCGTGGCGGCGCACTGGAAGTACAAGGAGGAGTCGGCCGGGAAGGGTGGCGGCTCCACCGCCGTCATCGGTAAGGGCGACGCGGGCGCGAACGACATGGCCTGGCTCCGGCAACTGCTGGACTGGCAGAAGGAGACCGCCGACCCGGGTGAGTTTCTCGAGTCGCTGCGCTTCGACCTGCGCGGTGCCGAGGTCTACGTGTTCACCCCGAAGGGTGACGTCATCGCGCTGCCCACCGGCTCGACCCCGGTCGACTTCGCCTACGCTGTGCACACCGAGGTCGGGCACCGCTGCATCGGGGCCCGGGTCAACGGACGCTTGGTGCCGCTCGAGTCGCGGCTCGACAACGGCGACGTCGTCGAGATCTTCACTTCCAAGGCGCCCACCGCCGGGCCGTCCCGCGACTGGCTCGGGTTCGTCAAGTCCCCCCGCGCCCGCAACAAGATCCGGCAGTGGTTCGCCAAGGAACGCCGTGAGGACGCGATCGAGGAGGGCAAGGAGGCGATCAGCCGGGCGATGCGCAAGCAGGGGTTGCCCCTGCACCGCATGCTCTCCGGCGAGGCCCTCGTCGGGATCGCCCGGGACCTGCGTTATCCCGACATCTCGGCGCTGTACGCCGCCGTCGGCGAGGGCCACGTCTCCGCCCAGTCGATCGTGCAGCGGCTCGTGCAGGCGCTCGGCGGGGCGGAAGGCACCGCGGAGGACCTCGCGGAGACGACCACGCCGACGCAGCGCCGCCGCCCGCGGCCGACGAGCGAGCCGGGCGTGGTGGTCCCCAACGCGACCGAGGTGTGGATCAAGCTGGCACGCTGCTGCACGCCGGTGCCGGGCGACGACATCGTCGGCTTCGTCACCCGCGGCAACGGGGTTTCGGTCCACCGAGACGACTGCAGCAATCTCGATCAGCTCTCGCAGCAACCGGAGCGCATCGTCGAGGTCGAGTGGTCGCCGACCGCCGGGTCGGTCTTCCTGGTGTCGATTCAGGTCGAGGCGCTCGACCGCACCCGGTTGCTGTCCGACGTGACCCGCGTGCTGTCGGACCAGCACGTCAACATCCTCGCCGCGACCGTGACGACGACACGCGACCGGGTCGCCTCCTCCCGGTTCACCTTCGAGATGGGCGACCCGAAACACCTCGGGCACATCCTCAAGGCGGTGCGCTCGGTGGAGGGTGTGTACGACGCCTACCGCGTGACCAGCGGGAAGCCGAACTGACGCGACCGAGCGTCACGGACGCGTCCTGTCACGTCTGGCTCGCCGCCCCGGACGTGTTCGCGGGCCACGAGCGCGAGCTCGAGTCGGTCCTGACCCCCGACGAGCGCGCGTTTGTCCAGCGTCGGCGGCGGGAGCCCGGGCGGGCGACGGCCCGCCTCTCGCGTGCCCTGCTGCGGCTGTTGCTCGGCGACTACCTCGGGGTCGACCCGCGCGAGCTCGACATCGACCGCGAGTGCCCGGAGTGCGGGAAACCGCACGGCAAGCCGCGGCTGCGCGGTGACCGGCCCCTGCACGTCTCCGTCGCGCACTGCTCCGACCTGCTGGTGTTCGCCGTCACGGCGAGCGCGCCCGTCGGCGTGGACGTGGAGTCGCTGGCGGGCTGCTCCGGAGTCCCGTCCGACGAGTTGCTGGCGATGGTGCTGGCACCGGCCGAGCGAGCGTGCGTCGAGCGCGTCGCGCCCGGTGACCGGTGGCGGTCGTTCCTGCGCCGCTGGACGTACAAGGAGGCGGCCCTGAAGCAACAGGGCGTCGGGTTGACGGTGCCGCTGCACGCGGTCACGGTGCCGGACGGTGAGTGCGGCGGGCCGGTCGACTTCGCCGGGGTTGGCGGGGCTCTGGACGAGGTGTGGGTGCGCCCCCTGCCGGTTCGGGACCCGCACCTGGCAGCGATCGCCACCGTCGGCCAGGCAGCGGTGAGCAGGGTGACCGAGATCTCGCTCACCCTGCTTCCCAGCGCCCGGCCGTCACCTCGCTCGCGCTAGCGCGGGCGGGTCCCATCGGGCGACCCCCGCTCGTCCTCGACGCAGGCGAGGGACGTCACCGTGTCGCGCGCCGCGTTCGCCGCGCGGGTGACCACCGCCTCCAGCGGCCCCGATCCCCGTCGGCCGCGCCACACCACCCCGAAGGTGAGGACGGCGGCGACGAGCAGCACGAACAGCACGCGGGGCTCGCCGCCCAGTACACCCGTCGCCAGGACGACCGCGTGGGCGGAGTAGAGGGTCAGCGTCATGGTCCCGGCGGCGACCACCGGCGTCAGCAGGCGATGCATCCCGGGAATCCGGGTCAGGAGCAGCACCGCACCGAGCACCGCCATCGCCACGCCGAGCGTGCCGAGCAACGTGATCGGCGTGACCGAGTAGGGCGCCCGGACCGCCAGCCACCACCACGACGAGGTGAAGCTCGGGTCCCACAGGATCGCGTTCTGCGCCTCGGCCCACGACAGTTCGCCCGGCGCCGCGTCCTGCAGCTGTTCCAGCCCCCCCATCCGGAACAGGAGCACCGAGGACGCGGACCACGAGCCGATGGCCAGGGCGAGCCCGCCGCCGACCAGCGAGGCGGCGACCCGGATCGACGCGAGGTTCAGCCGTCCGACCGCGAGACCCGCGCAGATGTACACCATCCACGCGGCCGCGGGGTAGTCGCCGGTGAAGAGCAGCTGGACGGCGCGCTCGAACGGATGGTGGAGAACGGCGCCGAACGTCAGGTTGTTGTCGGGCAGGTCGTAGCGGGGGAGACCCGTCGCGAGCAGGAAGATCGGGACCACCACCGCCAGCGCGACGGCGAGGGAGCCCAGGACGCGCGGCCGCAGGCCGAGCAAGGGGATCGCCAACAGGAAGAACACGCCGTAGTAGGGGAGGATCACGGCCACGTCGGCCACGTACCAGGGGATCGTAAGTAAGTGGATCAGGCGGTGATGTACCGCAAATTCGAGTCGGCGAAGAAACCACGGATGAGATGGGGCAGTTTCTGCAGCCGGTGCAGCGCGGACACGGCCTTGGCCTTGAGGTCGTCGGCTCCGGTGAC
>DATGDX010000286.1:0-5152 GCA_035310665.1 Mycobacteriales bacterium
GGGCCCGATGACGCCGAGCGCGCCGTACTCCGCCTCCGCGAGCTCGACCCCGGCCTCGACGATGCGCCGCAGCGTCTGCGGCAGCTCGAGGCCGGCGGCCACCGCGACGACCGCCTCGAGCAGGCCGCGCAGCCGGTCGCCGGCGGCGACCAGGCCCTGCAGGCGCTCCAGCACCTCCTGGAGCAGGGTGGTGAGGTCGAGGCTGGACAGCTGCGGCAGCACGCCGCCCGCCCCGTCGGAGTCCGCCATCCTCGCCACCGCTCCTCCGTGCCGTCCCGCGTGCCCTCCCGGCCGGAGACTAGGCCGGGAACCAGGCCCGAGACTCGTTGTTCGGTGACCCGGGCGCCTGGTGTAGACCAGGGTCGTGCGCCGCAGGCCTGTCGACCTTCCCGACGTTCCCGTCGTCGTCGTGTCCCACCGCGGGCCGGTGTCGTTTCGCCGGGAGGCGGACGGCACGCGCTCGGTCCGCCGGGGGGCCGGCGGTCTCGTCACGGCGCTCGCCGGCCTCGGACGCCACCTGCCAGACGCGGTGTGGGTGTGCGCGGCGGCCACCGAGGAGGACGCGACGGTCGCCCGCGAACACGGCGGCCGGGCGCTGACGGTCGCGTTCGACCCGCACCCGCGGGTGGTCGGCCCCTCCGACGACGCCGAGGACACGCTGCAGGTGCGTCTCGTCGAGGTCGACCCGGAGCGGCACGCCGACTTCTACGGCGTGGTCGCGAACCCCCTGCTCTGGTTCGTGCAGCACAACCTGTTCGGGCTCGCGACCGCCCCGTCGTTCACCGAGCGGGACCACGACGCGTTCCGCAAGGGGTACGCCGCGGTGAACGAGCAGTTCGCGGACGCGGTCGCGACGGAGGTCGAGGACCGAGAGGGACGGGCGCTCGTGCTCGTGCACGACTACCACTTCTACCTCGTCCCCGAGCTCGTCCGCCGCCGCTGCCCCAACGCGGTGATCACCCACTTCGTGCACATCCCGTGGCCGGGCCCCAGCGCGTGGCGGATCCTGCCCCGGGAGATGCGCGGACGGCTGCTGACCGGGCTGCTCGGCAACGACGTCGTCGCGTTCCACACCGAGGGATTCGCCCGCAACTTCCTACTGTGCGCGCAGGAGATCCTCGGCCTGCCGGTGGACCTGGCGGCGATGACCGTGGACGCGGGCGACCGGCGCATCGAGGTCAAGCACTACCCGATCTCGATCGACGTCGCCGCGTTCCGCGCGCTGGCCGCAACCCCCGCGGTCGAGGATCACGTGCGGCAGCTGCGCGAGGACCTCGCCGGCAGCGGCTGCCGACTGGTGGTCCGCGTCGACCGCACCGACCCGTCGAAGAACATCGTCCGGGGCTTCCGCGCGTTCGGCCTCATGCTCGAGCAGCACCCCGAGCTCGTCGGCCAGGTCACCTTCCTGGCGCTGCTGCAACCGAGCCGGCTGGACATCCCGGAATACACCGACTACCTCGCGCGAATCGGGGCCGAGGTCGCGCTGGTGAACGCCCGCCACGCCCGCTCGGGGCACCGCCCGATCGACCTGCGCCTGGAGGACAACCTGCCGCTCGCGGTCGCGTCGTACCGGCTCGCCGACGTCCTCGTCGTCAACGCGCTCGCCGACGGGATGAACCTCGTCGCCAAGGAAGCGGTGGTGGTGAGCGAACGCGACCTCGTGCTCGCGCTGTCGGAGAACACCGGGGCGCACCAGGAGCTCGGCGCGTTCGCGGTGACGCTGCACCCGTTCGACGTGCAGCAGCAGGCGGACGCGATGTACGCCGCGTTGACCATGCCGAGCGCCCGCCGCGCGGAGCAGTGCCGGGCCGCGGCGCGGGTCGTGGAGGAGAACGACGTGGGGAAGTGGCTGCGCGCCCAACTCGCGGACGTCGCCCCGCTGCTCGCGGCCGACCCCTCGCGCTAGCCGAAGGCCGGGCGGGAGCACGGCGGCGGGATCTGTCCGGGGCCTGACCGGTTTGCCGGTGGGACCGGGCCGGCACGGTGGCTACCGTCGCGAGCATGGCGACCTGCACCGACACCCCTCCGGTCTCCCCGGCCGCGCCGTCGCGACCCCCCTCGTCCACGCGGTTGGTGTGGCTCGCGCTGTCCATCGTGTACGTCGTCTGGGGCTCGACCTATCTCGCAATCCGTGTCGTGGTGCGGACGGCGCCGCCGCTGGTGTCCGCGGGGCTGCGGTTCCTCGTCGCGGCCGCGGTGCTCGCCGCCGTGCTCGCGGCGCGGCACCGCACCGTGCGGGTGGTGCGCGTCGGGGCCCGGCAGTTCGCCGCCTGCGCGCTGGTCGGTGGGCTGCTGCTGCTCGGCGGCAACGGCCTCGTGATGATTGCCGAGCAACGGCTCCCGTCCGGGCTCGCCGCGCTGGTCCTCGCCGCGGTCCCGCTGTGGGTCGTGGTGCTCCGGGCGCTCACCCGCGACCGCCCGCGCAGCGCCACCGTCACCGGGGTGTTCCTGGGGTTCGCCGGCATCGCGCTGTTGCTGCTGCCGGGAGAGCGGCCCGACGGCGCGCCGCTCGCCGGTCTGCTCACGGTCCTCGGTGCGTCGCTGGCGTGGGCCACCGGCTCGTTCGTCGCCCCCCGGCTGCCGCTGCCCCGCGACCCCTTCGTCGCCACCACCCACGAGATGCTCGCCGGCGGGCTGCTGATGCTTGTGCTCGGCACCCTGCGCGGGGAGCGGTTCGTGCCCGGCGGCGTGTCCATGGCCTCGTGGGCCGCGCTCGGCTACCTGGTGGTGTTCGGCTCGTTGGTGGCCTTCACGGCGTACGTCTGGTTGCTCTCCCACGCGCCGATCTCATTGGCCTCGACCAACTCCTACGTCAACCCGGCGGTCGCAGTCGCGCTCGGCGCCGCGCTGCTCGGCGAGAGCGTCACGGCCGCGATGCTGGCCGGGGGTGCGCTGGTGGTCTCGTCGGTGGCGATCGTGGTGCGCACGGAGAGCCACACCCCGACCCGCGGGCCTAGGGAGACGGCAGCGGGGCCACGGCCCAGCCGACCGAGAACCGCGGGCACCAGATGACCGCGCTGCGCAAGGCGCCCGTGTCGACGCCGGCCGGCACCGGGTAGTTCTGGTCGCCGCGGTTGCCGCGCAGCCGCCCGAGGTCCACCCGGTCGCGGGCGAACGCCGAGGCGCGGCCGTCGGCGCGCGCCGTCGCGAGGTAGAGGTGCAGGTCGGGCCCGTTGTCCACGTCCAGGTCTTCGAGCCGCAGCACGCGCGACCCGTCGGTGAGCGGGAGCAGCACCGCGCGGCCGGACGCCTGATGGGCGAGGCCGCGGAACGCGCCGGACCGGACCCGCGCCGCGTCGCGCCCGACAACGGTGGCCGGCGGTGGCTCCCGAACCGTGGTGTCGTAGAAGCGGCGCTGCGGCTGGAACACCACGAACACGACGGTGATCGCGGCGGCCACGAGGACCGCGGCCACCACGACGGGAAGCACGACGCCGGCCCGCGGGAACCCGCGGGCCGGCGTGACCCACCCTCTGATCGCGGCTGGCCGGCTCAGCCGTAGTAGGCGGCCTTGAGCAGATCGAGCACCTCGGCGACCTGCGGCATCCGCGGGTTGGTGCTCAGGCTGACGTCCGTCATCGAGGCGGCCGCGAGCTCGGGCAGCGCGGCGAGGAACTCGGCCTCGTCCACCCCCGCGTCCTTGAGCGTGCGCGGCATCCCCAGCTGGGCGATGAGCTCGTCGACCTTCGCGAACAGCCGACCCCGCCGCTCCTCCGGGGTGTGCCCGCCGAAGAGCACCCAGCCGAGCTCGGCGTACTTGTCCGGGGCGACGTACGACGAATAACCCGGCGCGGGCATGAACTTGCTGGGCAGCGAGGTGTTGTACCGCAACACGTGCGGCAGCAGCACCCCGTTCGCGCGCCCGTGCGGGATGTGGAACTTCGCCCCGATCGCGTGCGCCAGCGCGTGGTTCACCCCGACGAACGCGTTCGCGAACGCCAGCCCGGCGATCGTGGCCGCGTTCGCCATCTTCGTCCGCGCGTCGATGTCCGACCCGTCCGCGTAGGCCCGCGGCAACGCGTCGAAGATGAGCCGGGCGGCTTCCGCGCAGAACGCGTCGGTGTACGGCGACGCGAAGATGCTCACCGCGGCCTCGAGGGCGTGCGTCAGCGCGTCGATGCCGGTGTCCGCCGTGACGCTCGGCGGCATCGACGACGCCAGCGACGGGTCGACGATGGCCATGTCGGCGACCAGCGAGTAGTCGACGAGCGTTGCCTTGCGGGACCCCACTGTGATCATTGCCGCCGGCGACACCTCGGACCCGGTGCCCGACGTCGTCGGGATCGCCACCAGCTTCACCGTGTGCGGATCCTGCGGATACTCCGCCACCCGCTTGCGGGGGTCGAGGAAGGGCAGCGCCAACGCCTCGAGCGTCAGGTCGGGGTGCTCGTGGAACAGCCGCATCGCCTTGCCGGCGTCGATGACCGAGCCGCCGCCGACGGCCAGGATGAGGTCGGGACGCACCCGGTTGAGCAGGTCGAGGCCCCTGCGGATCATCTCCTCGTCCGGCTCCGGAAGCACCTCGGAGAACACGCGGACGTTGCTCGTCGACAGGTACTTGCGCACCTCGTCGATGACGCCGCGCTCCTCGTTGAACGCGTCGGTGACGATGACCGCCGAGCTCGACGGGATCGTGCGCAGTGCCTCCAGCGCCCCGACGTTGAAGAACGTGTCCGAAGGGACACGGAACCACTGCGGCGGGGTACGCCGCCGGGACACCGTCTTGATGTTCATCAGGTTGCGGATGTTGACGTTGTCGGTCGTCATCGACCCACCCCAGGTGCCGCACCCCAACGAGAACGTCGGCGTCAGCGAGTTGTAGATCCCGCCGAGTGCGCCGACGGCGGTGGGGGCGTTGACCAGGATCCGGCCGGTGCGCACTGCCTGCGCGTACGCGTCGATCACCGCGTCGTCGCGTGCGTAGACGGCGGAGGTGTGGCCGAGGCCGCCGTGTTCGGTGACCAGCACCGCCACCTGCACGCCGTGCTCGACCGACGGCGAGCGGACCACGCCGAGCACCGGCATGAGCTTCTCCTGCACCAGCGGGTGCTCACCGAGCTCGTCCAGCTCGCTCGGCAGCGGGGCGAGCAGCACCTTCGTGTGCTCGGGCACCTCGAAGCCGGCCCGGCGCGCGAGCTCCGGGGCCTTCTGG
>DATGDX010000287.1:0-5261 GCA_035310665.1 Mycobacteriales bacterium
TGACTGGCAGACCACCGTGCCCGGCGTGTTCGTCGCGGGGGACATGGGGCGGGGCCAGTCGCTGATCGTGTGGGCGATCGCGGAGGGCCGCGCCTGCGCGGCCGCCGTCGACCGCCACCTGACCGGCGAGACGGTGCTGCCCGCGCCGGTGCGCCCGACCGACCGCCCCCTGTAGGCGGGGGTGCGGAAGGGCCGGGGGTCGGTCGCGAGGCTGACCCGCTCGGGGGCGCTCGTCGCGGCGCTCGCGCTGGTCGCGGTCGCCGCTGTCGGCGCGAACACGGGGCGGGCGAGCGCGCTGCCCACCGCTGTCGGCGAGTACGTCGTTCTCTACGCCGACGGCGCGAGCGCCGCGACCGCGCGGGGCGCGGTCCGGGCGGCCGGGGGAACCGTGGTCGCGGAGAACGCGACAGTCGGCTACGCCCTGGTCCACAGTCGTGACGCCCGGTTCGTGGCCCGCGCGAGCCACGCGCCCGGGCTCGACGGGGTCGCCCGCAACGCGGTCGTCGGCCTGGCACCGAAGGCGCAGCCCGGGCGGCGCCCCGAGCGGAGGGATGCCGTCGAACGGCCGCACGCGCGGTGGGATCCGGCGTCGCTGAGTGCGGCCGCGGCGCCTGAGGCCGACCGCGGGGCGCCGCGCGGCGAGCCCCTCGCCGCGCGGCAGTGGGACATGCGGCAGATCGGCGCCACGCCGACCGGGTCGTACGCCGTCGAGCGCGGCCGGCGCGGGGTCGTCGTCGGCGTCATCGACACGGGGATCGACGCGACGCACCCCGACCTCGCGCCCAACCTCGACCGCGCGCGCAGCCGCAACTTCACCACCGACATCCCGCTCGCCGACGGGCCGTGCGAGGTGTCCTCGTGCAGGGACCCGGTCGGCGTCGACCCCTTCGGGCACGGGTCCCACGTCGCGAGCACGATCGCGGCCCCGATCAACGGCTTCGGGATCGCCGGCGTCGCGCCGAACGTCACCCTGGTGGACCTGCGCGCCGGGCAGGACTCCGGGCTGTTCTTCCTCAAGCCGACGCTCGACGCGCTGAGCTACGCCGCGGAGATCGGCGTGGACGTGGTCAACATGTCGTACTACGTGGACCCGTGGCTCTACAACTGCCCGGACAACCGCGCGGACACCCCCGCGGAGCAGCAGGAGCAGCGCGCCGTCCGGCGGGCCACCCAGCGCGCGATCACCTACGCCGTCCGCCACGGGGTGCTGCCCGTCGTCGCCGCGGGCAACGAGAACGAGGACCTGGGCCGTCCCACGGTCGACGCGACGAGCCCGGACTACCCGCCGGGGCGGGCGAAGACCCGGCGGGTCGACAACGAGTGCATCCGCGTGCCCGCCGAGACCGAGGGCGTCGTCGTCGTGAGCTCGACCGGCCCGAGCACCCGCAAGGCCTACTACTCGAACTACGGCACCGAGCAGACCGACGTCGCCGCGCCCGGCGGTGACGTGTACGACGCGCCCGGGTCGCGGCTCGCGGCACAGTCCGGGGTGCTCGGGGCCTACCCGACGGCCCTGGCCCGCGCCGAGCACGCCCTCAAACCCGACGGCACCCCGACGACCCCGTTCGTGCTCCGCGACTGCCACGGCGGCACCTGCGCCTACTACCGGTACATGCAGGGCACCTCGATGGCCGCGCCGCACGCCTCCGGCGTCGCCGCTCTGATCGTCGCCCGCTACGGCTCCCGCGGCCGCGTGCCCGTCGGCCTCGCCGCCGAGCGGACGAGGGACGTCCTGCTCGCCACCGCGACGCCACACGCCTGCCCGACCCCGCGGCGGGTCATCTACGCGCAGGTGCAGCCCGACGGCTCCGCGCTCCGGTCGACGGCGTCCTGCGTGGGGCGCCGCGGGGACAACGGGTTCTACGGTCGGGGGATCGTCGACGCGGCACGCGCCGTCCGGCGGTGACGTTTGTCGTTCCCGCCGGCGGTGACGCTTGCCGGTGGCGCGGGCGGTGACAAGTTTGCCGATCGCGCGCCCCGGCAACCTCCCTTGCCATGAGCAACCACCTCCAGGGCAAGACGGTCGCGTTCCTCGTCGCGGCCGAAGGGATCGAGCAGGTCGAGCTCACCGACCCGTGGCAGACGGTGGCGCAGGCGGGCGGCACGCCGACGCTGGTGTCCGTGCGACCGGGCGAGGTGCAGGCGTACAACCACCTCGACCGGGGTGACACGTTCCCGGTGGACGCGACCGTCGACGAGGCCGATCCGGCGGACTTCGACGCACTGGTGCTGCCCGGCGGGGTCGCGAACCCGGACCAGTTGCGCATGAACCCCAAGGCGGTCGCGTTCGCCAAGGCCTTCGTCGACGCCGGGAAGCCGGTCGCCGTGATCTGCCACGGGCCGTGGACCCTGGTCGAGGCCGACGTCCTCCGCGGCCGCACCCTCACCTCCTGGCCCAGCGTCCGCACCGACATCCGCAACGCTGGGGGGACCTGGGTCGACGAGGAGGTCCACGTGGACCGCAACGGCCCGGGCCCACTGGTGAGCAGCCGCAAGCCCGACGACCTCAAGGCGTTCGGGCAGTCGCTCGTCGACGTGATCGCCAACAGCTGACGCCGAGCTCGGTGGGTCACTCGACGCGTACGCTCGCCGGGTGACCCACCGCGCCAAGATCGTCTGTACCCTCGGCCCGGCGACGGACACCTTCGAGGCCGTGATCGGCCTCGTCGAGGCCGGGATGAACGTCGCCTGGCTCAACCTCAGCCACGGGACGCTTGCCCAGCACGCCTCGGTGGCCGCGCACGTCCGCGCCGCGGCCGGTGAGACCGGGCAGGCGATCGGCGTGCTCGCCGACCTGCAGGGGCCGAAGATCCGTCTCGGTCGGTTCGCGGCGGGCGAGGTGCCGCTGGAGACGGGCGACGAGTTCACGATCACCACGGAGGACGTGGTGGGTGACGCCCGCCAGGCGTCGACGACGTACGCCGGGCTGCCCTCCGACGTCCGCCCCGGCGAGTGCCTCCTCGTCGACGACGGGCGCGTCGCCCTCCAGGTGACCGGCGTGGACGGGCCGCGCGTGCACACCCGGGTGCTGGTCGGTGGCGTGATCTCGAACGGCAAGGGGCTGAACGTCCCCGGCACCGCGCTGTCGGTGCCGGCGCTGTCGGACAAGGACGCGGCGGACCTGCGCTGGGCGTTGCGGCTGCCGGTCGACATGGTGGCGCTGTCCTTCGTGCGCGGCTCGGACGACCTGGCCCTCGTTGACGAGATGATGGACGCCGAGGGGGTCCGGGTGCCCGTCCTCGCCAAGCTCGAGAAGCCGCAAGCGGTGGCGCGGCTGCCCGAGATCGTCGAGGCGTTCGACGGGATCATGGTCGCCCGAGGGGACCTCGGCGTGGAACTCCCGCTCGAGCAGGTGCCGGTCGTGCAGAAGCGGGCCGCGACGCTGGCGCGGGAGGCCGGCAAGCCCGTCATCGTCGCGACCCAGATGCTGGAGTCGATGATCAATGCCCCGCGCCCGACTCGGGCCGAGGCCTCCGACGTCGCCAATGCGGTCCTCGACGGCGCGGACGCGCTCATGCTGTCGGGCGAGACGAGCGTCGGCCACTACCCCCGCGAGTCGGTCCAGACCATGGCCAAGATCATCGAGACGACCGAGGCCGAGTGGCTCGGCCTGATGCCGCCGCTCAGTGCCCGGCCGACGACCCTGGGCGGCGCGATCGCCCGGGCGTCGAGCGCGGGAGCGGCGCTCGACGCCCGGGCGCTCGTCGCGTTCACCCAGACCGGCGACACCGCGCGCCGCCTGGCCCGCTTCCGGTCCCCGATCCCCATGCTGGCGTTCACGCCGGTGCCGGAGGTCCGCAACCAGCTCGCGCTGACCTGGGGGATGGAGACCCTGATCGTGCCCCCGGTCGCCCACACCGACGACATGGTCGCCCAGGTCGACAACGCGCTGCTGGCGAGCGGGCGGTTCCGCGCCGGCGACCTGGTCGTCATCGTCGCCGGCTCGCCGCCGGGGCAGCCGGGCAACACGAACATGCTGCGGCTGCACCGCATCGGCGAGGCGTGACCCGACGGGGCGTCCCGCCGTGGGTGAGGCCACCGTCCGGTTGCGGTGCCGGGAGCGGGATTCGAACCCGCACGCCCTGGCGGGCAGATGCTTTTGAGGCATCCGTGTCTGCCGTTCCACCATCCCGGCCGGTTCGCGGCGGCGTGCGCAGCGTAGGGCTCACCCGCCCCCCGCCGCACGGCTGACGGCGGGCGGTCCCGTTCCTGCCACGGCTCGCTAGGCTCGTGATGCCGTCCCGCGCCCCGCACCCCGGGACGAGGCGCACGGACGACATCGAGACGAGGACCCTACCGTGACCGCGACCTCCGGCCCGCGCCGCGTGCTGATCGCCGAGGACGAAGCGCTCATCCGCCTGGACCTCAAGGAGATGCTCCAGGAGGAGGGCTACGAGGTCGTCGGCGAGGCCGGCGACGGCGAAACGGTGGTGCGGCTCGCCGAGCAGCTGCAGCCGGACCTCGTCATCCTCGACGTCAAGATGCCGGTCCTCGACGGGATCAGCGCCGCCGAGCGGATCGCGGGCAGCCGCCTCGCCCCGGTGGTCATGCTCACCGCCTTCTCCCAGCGTGACCTCGTCGAGCGTGCGCGCGACGCCGGCGCCATGGCGTACCTCGTCAAACCGTTCGGGAAGTCCGACCTGCTCCCCGCGATCGAGATGGCGATGAGCCGGTACGCCGAGATCGCGCACCTCGAGCGGGAAGTCGGCGACCTCGCGGAGCGGCTGGAGACCCGCAAGGTGGTGGACCGGGCGAAGGGCGTGCTGCAGACCGACCACGGCATGAGCGAGCCGGAGGCGTTCCGGTGGATCCAGAAGACCTCGATGGACCGCCGGATGTCGATGCGCGAGGTCGCCGACGCTGTGCTCGGCGGCGCGCTCACCCCGGAGCCCGACGCGCCGCCTCCCTGATCGTCGCCTTCGTGGCACCGGAAGGCCCACTGGTGGGGGTCGCGGTGCCAGGCGAACGTCGTCATGGTCTCCCCGGCGAACACCAACCCGAGCCTCACGCAGGGTCCGAACTGGGCCAAGGGGCAGCGCCAGCGCCAGGCGAACAGCTACTTCCGGGTCGCGACGACCGACGTCAACCAGGGGCGCTTCGCCGCGCGGTTCGCCCGCGAGGACCTCAAGCTCGACCGGGTCGCGGTCGTCCACGACAAGAAGGTCTACGGGCAGGGCCTGTCGAGCATCTTCGCGGACGACTTCCGCAAGAGCGGCGGCACGATCGTGGCGACCGAGACCGTCAACCCCGGCGACAAGGAC
>DATGDX010000288.1:0-6685 GCA_035310665.1 Mycobacteriales bacterium
TTCGCCGTCGCGACGGACGAGGTCGTGACCGTGGAGCGCCTGCGGATCCGCGTGCGGGTGCACGGCGAGGGGCGCCCGCTGCTGCTCCTCAACGGTCTCGGCGCTCCCCTCGAGCTGTGGGATCCCCTCGTCGGTCGCCTCGCCGGAGTGCGGGCCATTGCGTTCGACGCTCCCGGAAGCGGCCGGTCCGAGCCACCGTGCCTGCCGCTGTCGATCCGGGGACACGCCCGGCTGGCGGTGGGCGTGCTCGACGCTCTGGGCCACCGGCGGGTCGACGTGCTCGGGCTGTCGTTCGGCGGAATGGTGGCTCAAGAGCTCGCCCGTGTCGCGACCGGCTGCGTGGACCGCTTGGTCTTGGCGTCCACCTCCTGCGGGTGGGGAGGAGTGCCGAGCACCGCGGCGGCGCTGTCGGCGGTCCAGACCCCGTCGCGCTACTACTCCCGGCTCCTCTTCGAGACCGTGGCCCCCTACTACCTCGGGGGGCGGGAGAGCACGGACCGCACCTTCCTGGGCAGACAGGGCCGCCGGCGGGTGGAGAGTCCCCCGAGCACCCGGGGGTACCTGTACCAGTTGATCGCGGCGGCGACGTGGTCGAGCCTGCACTACCTACCGAGAGTCGCCCAGCCGACGCTGGTCCTGGCCGGAGCCGACGACCCCCTCGTGCCCGCGTTGAACGCGCGGATTCTCGCCGGGCTGCTTCCCCGAGGACGCGCAGTGATCGTGTCCCGCGGCGGCCACCTGTGCCTGCTGGACGAGGCCGGACGGCTGGCGCCGTTGATCGACGATTTCCTGCAGCGGTAGCCGACGTCAGCGGCGCCGTGGGTGGGCGAGGAAGAAGCGGACGAACTCGGCGGAGGCGTCCGGCCCGCGGCCGTCGGTGTAGGAGCCGTGCGGGCTGCCGCCCGACCAGGCGTGGACCGCGCCGTGGATCGTCCACTGCTCGACGACCGGGTGACCGTCGGCGTCCTCGTGCACCGCGAGCGTGTACGCGTGACCGTCGCGGGCCCGGCCCGACGAGACGGTCGTCCGCAGCCGTCCCGTGCGTGACCGCGTCGCCAGCGCGCGCACCGCGTCCTCGGTCAGCCGGTCCGCGTTGACGGCCGACACCGTCGTGTCCTCGTCGCCGTGGAAGACGATCAATGGAATTCCCTCCGCGGCCGTGCCGGCGGGCACCGGTGCCCCCTGGCTCATTGCCGTGAACGCCGACGGCAGATCGTGCGCCGCGGCGTAGGGCAGGCCGGAGTGCACGCCCGCGGCGGCGTACACGTCCGGATACGTCGCGGCCATCACCGCCGCCATCGCGCCCCCCGCGGACAGGCCCGCGACGTACACCCGGGTCGGGTCCACCGAGTACAGTCCCGCGATCTCGCGCGTGATCCCCGCGATGAGCGACGGTTCCCCCCTGCCCGCGCGCTGGTCGCCGGGCTGGAACCAGTTCCAGCATCGCGCAGTGTTCGCTCCCGGCGCCTGCTCGGGGTAGGCCACGAGGAACGTGTCCCGCTCGGCGAGCTCGTTCATCCGCGTGCCGGCGGCGAAGTCGTCGGCAGTCTGCGTCCCGCCGTGCAGCATCACGAGGAGCGGGACCGGCTGGCCCGTGTACCCGGTCGGAACGTAGAGCGTGTACTCGCGGGTCCCGGCCGCGTCGGTGTACGAGCGGCGGAGGTAGTGGCCGCCCGCGCCCGCCGCCGTGGCGGCGTGGTCGGCCGAGGCCGAGCGGCCGGCCGGGGACGTGCGGACCAGATCACGGAGCCGCGCTCGCAGCGAAGGGGCCGGGGGCACCGACCCCGCGTGCGGTGGATGGCGTCGGGCCGTGAGCGTGGCGAGCAGGTCGCCGGCAGCGTCCCCGGCGTCCCCGGCGTCCTCGGCGCGGTGGCGGCGGCCGGCGCGCCGCGTCTGCGTGGGAGCCTGCACCGGCTGATCGCCGGCCCCCGCGCCCGGCGGCGCCAGGTTGCCCCGGAGCAGGGCGGCGGCCTCCGCGAGGCGCCCCTCACGCGTGAGCCGGGTGGCCGCGGCCATCGCGGCACGTTGACGCTCGTTCATGCCGTCGTCCCCTCGCTGTGACGGTTCCGGCCGGCGGAGCCCACCCCCGCGTCCACGGTTCACACCGTCCGGGAGGCCAGCGCGGCCTTGACCGCTGGACTCGCGCGGAAGGCGCCCAGCACGTCGACCGATGTGATCGTCGACAGGGCGAGCTCGGGCGAGACGTCTGCCCCGATGCTCGCGATCCCCAGGACGCGGATGTCCACCGTGCGCCCCGCCGCGCGGAGTTCCTCGAGCGTGCGGCGGGTGTAGTTCACCGTGCCGAGGGTCAACGTCTGGCGTGCCACGGTCTGGTTGATCGCTTCACCGCTCACGGTGAGCTGGTTGCGGATGGCGGTGCGGATGAAGTCCGTGCGGTTGGCGTAGAAGCCCTCACGCACCAGTAGGTCGATCTGGCCGAGATCGATGACCCCGACGTTGATCGTGATCTTCTCTGTCTTCTCGGCCTCGGCCACACCCCACCCCCCTCGTGGTCCTTCCCATCCGACTGCCATCCAGGTGGATGGTCCCACTTCTCGGGCCCCGGACGCAAACGGAGGGGAGCGGGACGCCGGCGACACGTGGACCGGGGCGGCACGCGAAATCGCGTGCCACCCCGGTCGCCGAGCGCTCAGGACCCGATCACGTGTTGCGGAAGCGGTTGATCTCCTCCAGGTGCCGGGCCCGCATCGCCTCGTCGTGCACGCCCAGGCCCTCCTCCGGGGCGAGGCACAGCACCCCGACCTTGCCCTGATGGAGGTTGCGGTGGACGTCCCACGCGGCGTCGCCGGTCTTGTCCAGCGGGTAGCTCTTGGACAGCGTGGGGTGGATGAGGCCCTTCGCGATGAGGCGGTTCGCCTCCCATGCCTCCCGGTAGTTGGCGAAGTGCGACCCGATGATCCGCTTGAGGTTCATCCACAGGTACCGGTTGTCGTACTGGTGCCAGAACCCGCTGGTCGAGGCGCAGGTGACGATGGTGCCCCCGCGCTTCGCGACGTACACGCTCGCCCCGAACGTCTCCCGCCCGGGATGCTCGAACACGATGTCCGGGTCCTCGCCGGCGAGCTCGCGGACCCGCGCGCCGAAGCGCTGCCACTCCCGGGGGTCCTGCGTCTCCTCGTCCTTCCAGAACCGGAACCCCTCCGCCTTGCGGTCGATGACCAACTCGGCACCCATGCGCCGGCAGAGCTCGGCCTTGTCGTCGCTGGACACGACGCAGACGGGGATCGCCCCACCGTTGAGCGCCATCTGCGTGGCGTACGATCCGAGCCCGCCGGAGGCGCCCCAGATGAGCACGACGTCGCCCTGCTTCATCGCCGCACCGTTCTTGCTCACCAGCTGGCGGTAGGCGGTGGAGTTCACCAGGCCCGGGCAGGCCGCTTCCTCCCAGCTCAGGTGCGCCGGCTTCGGCATGAGCTGGTTGGCCTTGACCATCGCGATCTCGGCGAGGCCGCCGAAGTTGGTCTCGAAGCCCCAGATTCGCTGCTCGGGGTCGAGCATCGTGTCGTTGTGCCCCTGCGGGTCCTCGAGCTCGACCGACAGGCAGTGGGCGACGACCTCGTCGCCCGGCCGCCACCGGTTCACGCTCGGGCCGACGCGCAGCACGACCCCCGACGCGTCCGATCCGACGATGTGGTAGGGCAGGTCGTGTCGCTTGGCGAGCGAATGGGATCGCCCGTAGCGCTCGAGGAACTTGAAGGTCGAGATTGGCTCGAAGATGGACGTCCACACCGTGTTGTAGTTGATGGCGCTGGCCATGACCGCGACCAACGCCTCCCCGGGGCCGAGCTCCGGCAGCGGGACCTCTTCGACATGGAGCGCCTTGCGCGGGTCCTTGTCCCGGCGCGGCATGCCCTCGAACATGTTCGCCTCGTCCTTGTGGACGGTGACGGCTCGGTAGGATTCCGGCACCGGTAGCTTGGCGAACTCGTCGCTGCCCGTCTCGCCGGCCAGGATCGCCTCGAGGATCTCCTTCACAAAGGCCTCCGCTGTGTCGGTCCGGGGGGAGTGGCCCCGATATTACCCGCTGGTAGCCGAGGGGAGCCCCACCGGCTCGTTACATGCCGGTCCCAGCATCGAAACCACCATCGGCGATGCTGTCACCCGGCGATGATCGGGTGAACGGGAGGTGCGCCGTGGCCTTGTGGCGAGTCCGCGTGGACGTGCCCGACGAGCCGGGCCGGCTCGCCGGGCTCGCCGCGGCGGTGCGCGGCGGCGGCGGGAACATCCTGACCTTCGAGGTGCATCGCCGGGACGACGGACAGGTCACCGACGAGCTCGTCGTCGACCTGCCGGCCACTCGGCAGGTCGCGGGCCTGGTCACGGCTGCACGATGCCGGCGCGACCGCGGTGCGGGCCGTTCCCGCGGACCCGCACGAGCTCGTCGACCTGCCCACCCACCTCGTCGAGGCCACGGCTCGGCTGGCGGTCGATCCCGACGCCCTGTCGGCCGTGCTCGGGCTGGCGTCCGGCGCGGCGTCGGTGTCGGTGGCCCCCGCGCCGCCGCCGGCGGACGAACGCCGGCTGGTGATTCCCGTCGGCGGTCGGCGGGTCGCGGTCCTCGAGCGGACGTGGGCGCCCTTCACTTCGACCGAACGGTCGCGTGCCGGCCGCGGTCGCCCGGGCCGCGGGGCTGCTCGCCGCCGTGCCCCCCCGGCGCGAGTGGGTCGTCATGCTGCCCGGCGATCCCGAGCTGACCGTGCGGCCGGCGGCGTGCGCGGACGCCGCGGCGCTCGCCGGGATGTACGCACGGTGCAGCGAGCCGACGCTGCGCCGCTACCCGGCGGAGCTGGCGCACCCTGGCCTGCTTCCGGCCGTGCTCGAGGGGGCGCCCGGCGCCCTCGCTCTCGTCGCGGAGGAACCGGGCGGTGCCCTCGTCGCGCTCGCCGGCCTGCACCCGCTCGGCGCGCGCCCGTCGGCGAGGTCACGCTGCTCGTGGAGGACGGCTGGCAGGGGCTCGGGGTGGAGACCGCGCTGGTGCGGCGTCTGGCGCACGCGGGCCGTGAGCAGGGATTGACCGAGCTCGTGGCAACGGTCGCGTTGCCGGTTCCCCCGGCGCTGTCGAAGATCTTCGCCCGCGCGGGCCTGCCCGTGCGTCGCTCGTACGACGGTCACCTCATGGAGCTGCGGGTCGAGCTGGGCGACGACCGGCGGGCGGCCTCGAGGCCGCGCCACGCGGAGCCGACGGCGCGGCATCGAGCGACCTGACGCGACCGGCCCATTCCGCGGGCGTCGCGGTCAGTGGCCGTCCGCCGCCTGCACGAGCTCGACGAGCACGCCGCCGGCGTCCTTCGGGTGGATGAAGTTGATCCTCGAGTCGGCCGTGCCGCGCTTCGGGGCGTCGTAGAGCAGCCGGACGCCGTTGGCGCGCAGTTGCGCGGAGACGGCCTCGATGTCGTCGACGCCGTACGCCATCTGCTGGATCCCCTCGCCGCTCTTGGCGAGGAACTTGCCGATCGGTGAGTCCTCGCGCAGCGGGGCGAGCAGCTGGATGCACGACCCGGAGTCGGCGACCGCCATCATCGCCTCGCGGACGCCCTGCTCCTCGTTGACCTCGGTGTGCACGCACGTCATCCCGAACACGTCGGAATAGAACTTGATGGCCGAGTCGAGGTCGCGGACGGCGATGCCGACGTGATCGATGCGGGTGAACACGGCGCGCTCCCGGTCGGTCCGAAACGGTGCCGCAGCCCCGGGGTGGGCTGACGGCGGACAGCGTTATCGTGGCACTACTTCGTACGGACGCAGTCAGGAGGCCCGACATGGCCGGATCCGTTCTCGTCGCCGGGGCGCGCACGCCGATCGGAAAGCTCCTCGGCTCGCTGAAAGACTTCCAGGCCGTCGACCTCGGCGGCATCGCCATCAAGGCGGCGTTGGACCGGGCCGGCATCACGGGTGACCAGGTCGATTACGTGATCATGGGGCAGGTCCTGCAGGCCGGTGCCGGGCAGATTCCGTCGCGTCAGGCGGCCGTCAAGGCGGGCATTCCCATGACGGTCCCCTCCCTGACGGTCAACAAGGTGTGCCTGTCCGGCATCGACGCGATCGCGCTCGCCGACCAGCTCATCGGCGCCGGTGAGTTCGAGATCGTGGTGGCCGGCGGTATGGAGTCCATGACCAACGCCCCCCACCTGCTGCCGGGTGCGCGGCAGGGCTACAAGTACGGCGACGCCACCGTCGTCGACTCGATGGCGCACGACGGCCTGTTCTGCGCGTTCGACCAGTGCGCGATGGGCGAGTCGACCGAGCGGTACAACGCCCGGCTCGGCATCACCCGTCAGGAGCAGGACGAGATCGCCGCGCGGTCGCACGAGCTGGCCGCGGCTGCGATGAAGAACGGCCTGTTCGACAAGGAGATCACCCCGGTCGAGATCCCGCAGCGCAAGGGCGACCCGATCTACGTCACCGAGGACGAGGGCGTGCGTCCGGGCACGACCGCGGAGTCGCTCGGCAAGCTGCGCGCCGCGTTCGCCCCGGACGGCACGATCACGGCCGGCAGCGCCTCGCAGATCTCCGACGGAGGGTGCGCGGTCGTCGTCATGAGCAAGCGCAAGGCCGAACAGCTCGGCGTCTCGTGGCTGGCCGAGATCGGGGCGCACGGTGTCGTCGCCGGGCCCGACCCGTCCCTGCAGTCGCAGCCGGCAAACGCGATCAAGAAGGCGCTCGG
>DATGDX010000289.1:0-3675 GCA_035310665.1 Mycobacteriales bacterium
TGCGGGCAGCGCCGTGGCCCGCCTGACCAGCCGCCCTTGCCCCGACGATCAACGCCTCCGGGTTGGACCCCCGCCCTCCGGCGCGACAGCCGGGACAGCGGCATGCGCCCAAACCGAAAGACAGCCGTTCACACCAATCACGGCGACCGCTACGCCAAATCTCGTGATCACATGCAAGATCGAGGCTAACGACCCGTTGATAGGGTCGTGTCTCGTTCGTGGCTCTGTCCTGCTGTGCTGACTCCCGCTGCGCTGCCGCGCGCGATCCCTCGCCGACCCCGACCTCGGAGCGACGTCCGTGTTCGCGCTGTTGACCGCGCACCTCGTGGCAGCCCTGCTCGCGCCCGTCCTCGTCCGCAGGTTCGGCCGCACCGCGTTCCTCCTCCTGGCCGCCGTCCCGGCGGCGGGGTGCGCCTGGACGCTGACGCGGCTCGGCACGGTCGTCACCGGGGCCCACGTCACCGAGTCGCGGTCGTGGATCCCGTCGCTCGACCTGGCGCTGACGCTGCGCCTCGACGCGTTGTCGGCCCTGCTCGCCCTGCTCGTCACCGGCGTCGGGGCGCTCGTGCTCGTCTACTGCAGCCGCTACTTCGACGCGGACGCGCACGGGTTCGGCGGCTTCGCCTGCCACCTCGTCGCCTTCGCCGGCTCGATGCTCGGGCTCGTCCTGGCCGACGACATGCTGCTCCTCTACGTGTTCTGGGAACTCACCACCGTCTTCTCGTACCTGCTGATCGGGCACCACTCGGCCGCGAAGAGCAGTCGGCGCGCCGCGATGCAGGCGCTCATCGTCACCACCGCCGGCGGCTTGGCCATGCTCGTCGGGATCGTGATCCTCGGTGAGCAGACCGGCAGTTACCTGCTCTCGGACGTCGTCGCCCGAATGACCGCCCCCACCGCGTCAGCCAGCGCGGGCGGGGCGAACGGAACGCTGGTCACGGTCGCCGTGGTGCTCCTCCTGATCGGAGCGCTGTCCAAGTCGGCGCTGATCCCCTTCCACTTCTGGCTGCCCGCGGCGATGGCCGCCCCGACACCGGTCAGCGCCTACCTGCACGCGGCCGCCATGGTGAAGGCGGGCGTCTACCTGGTCGCTCGGCTGGCCCCGGCCTTCGCGTCCCTGCCGTCCTGGCGCCTGCTGACGGTCGGCGTCGGCCTGCTCACGATGCTGCTGGGCGGCTGGCGCGCCCTGCGCCAGCACGACCTCAAGCTGCTGCTCGCCTTCGGCACCGTGAGCCAGCTCGGTTTCCTCGTCGTCCTGGTCGGAGCGGGCACCCGCATCGCCGCGCTGGCCGGCGCGGCGATGCTGCTCGCGCACGCGCTGTTCAAGGCCGCGCTCTTCCTCGTCGTCGGCGTCATCGATCATGCGACCGGGACGCGCGACCTGCGGCGGCTTTCGGGGCTGGGACGGCGGCTGCCGTGGACGACGGGAGCCGCGGTGCTGGCGGCGGCGTCGATGGCCGGGCTGCCTCCGCTCGCCGGGTTCGTGGCCAAAGAGGCGGCGTACGAGGCGTATCTCACCGGCGACATGCTGACGCTTGCCGGGCTGGTCGCCGGATCGATGCTGACCTTCGCCTACTCCGCGCGGTTCCTGTGGGGCGCCTTCGGAACGAAGCGCGCGGCGACAGGTGGCGTCCGAGAACCGACGCCGGTGCACGCGACCAGCGTCCTCACCGTCGGGCCGGCGGCGCTCCTGAGCGTGGCGGGCCTGGCCGTGGCCGTGGTCCCCACCACGGCCGAGCCGCTGCTCGAGGCATACGCGGTCACCCTGCCGGGCACGGCGGCGTACCACCTCGCGCTCTGGCACGGCTGGACACCGGCGCTGGGGCTCTCGGTGCTCACCTTTGCCGGCGGCGTCCTGCTGTTCGTGCGGCGCGACGCGGTCGAGGCCGCCCAGGCGCGGCTGCCGAGCATCGTCGACGCCGACCTCCTCTACCGCCGGACGATGCGCGGGCTCGACCGGCTCGCGGTCCTCGTGACCGGGGCCACGCAGCGCGGCTCCCTCCCCCTCTACCTCGCCAGCGTGCTGCTCGTCGTCGTGTTCGTTCCCGGCAGTTGGTTGCTGCGGGATCAGCCGTGGCCCCAGTCCTGGCGCGCGTGGGACACCGCGCTGCAGCCGCTCGTCGCGGCCCTCGTCGCCGTCGGCGCGCTCGCGGCGACCCGGTTGCGCCAGCGGGTGAGCGCGGTCCTGCTCGTCGGCGTCACGGGCTACGGAACGGGCGTGCTCTTCGTGATCCACGGCGCGCCCGACCTGGCGCTCACGCAGTTCCTCGTCGAGACCCTGACCCTGGTGATCTTCGTGCTGGTGCTGCGGAAGCTGCCCAAGCGCATCGTCGAGCGGCACACGCCGCGGGAGCGCGTGCTGCGGTTGCTGCTTGCGGTCCCCGCCGGTGTGCTCGTCGCCGCGTTCGGCGTCGTCGCGCTCGCCGCGCGCACCGCGGAGCCGATCTCGACCGCGTTCCCGCCGCTGGCCTACAGCTTCGGGGGCGGCAAGAACGTCGTGAACGTCACGTTGGTCGACATCCGGGCGTGGGACACGATCGGTGAGATCTCCGTGCTGGTCGTCGCGGCCACCGGGGTGGCCAGCCTGGTGTTCCTGCGCCGGCGCACCGGAGCCCCGCCGCGACTCGCCGAGCCCGTCGCGGCCGGGGGGCTCGACCCGCCGCCCGCGGTCAGCGCGTCGGCGGCGCCGGCGCCAGTTCCGGAGAGGTGGCTGTGCGCGGGGCGGGCGGTGCGCCCCCGGCACCGCTCCCTGCTGCTCGAAGTGATCACTCGCGTGATCTTCCACACGATCGTGGTGCTGTCGCTCTACCTGCTGTTCGCGGGCCACAACGTGCCCGGCGGCGGGTTCGCCGGCGGGCTGGTGGCCGGGCTCGCCTTCGTGGTGCGCTATCTCGCGGCCGGGCCGTACGAGCTCGGCGAGGCGGCCCCCGTCGATCCCGGGCTGCTGCTCGGCCTGGGGCTGCTGCTGTCCGGCACCACCGGGGTCGTCGGCCTGCTGCTCGGGGCCCATGTCCTGCAGACGGCCATCCTAACCGCGACCCTCCCGGTGTTCGGCGAGGTCAAGGTGGTGACCTCGCTGTTCTTCGACACCGGTGTCTACCTCGTCGTCGTCGGCCTCGTGCTCGACGTCCTGCGCAGCCTCGGTGCGGAGCTCGACCGCCGAGGAGGTGAGGCGTGACCCCGAACGTGACGCTGGTCGCCGTCGTCGCCTGCCTGCTCGCGGCCGGGTTCTACCTCCTGCTCGACCGCAGCCTCACGCGCGTGCTGCTCGGCATCCTGCTGCTCGGCAACGGCGCGAACCTGCTGTTGCTCTCCTCCGGCGGCCCCGCCGGCGGGCCACCGATCCTCGGCGTCACCGCGGAGGAGGACATGGCCGACCCGCTGCCCCAAGCCATGATCCTCACGGCGATCGTCATCACCATGGGCATGGCGGCTTTCGTGCTCGCCATCATCTACCGCCATTGGCGGCTGACGCAGCGCGACGACGTCGTGGACGACGTGGAGGACCGCCGGGTGGCGACCGGCGGGGTCGCGGACGTCGAGGACGACGGCCTCGACGAGTCGGCCGAGACAGTTCCGCAGGACGCGCCGTGATCCGCGTGCTCACCCCGCTGCCGGTGCTGTTGCCGCTGCTCGGGGCCAGCCTGATCCTCGTCGCGAGCCGTCGGCCGCGGC
>DATGDX010000290.1:0-5982 GCA_035310665.1 Mycobacteriales bacterium
AGGGCCGACGGTCTGGTCGCACAGCGTCGTCAGAACGTCGAGCTCGTCCTCCGCGGTGCGAAGGTCGCCGCACCCGACCAGCAGCCGGCACCGCGCGAGCCGGAGCTCGATGGCGGCGGCCCCCGTCGGCGTCGCCGCCAGAGCCTGCTCGACCAGCGCTCCGGCAGCCGACCACTCCCCGATCCGGAACAGCGCGTTGGCGACGATGGCCTGCAGCTGGACCCCGAACGTGCGCGCGAGCCCGAGGGTGGCAACCTCCTCAACCGCGCGTCGACCCGCCGCGATGCCCTCCTCGAGGTTGTTGAGCGGCCCGCACAGCAGGTTGCACACCCCGACGTGGGCGCGCGCGATGTCCTCGGGGAGCCCCGCGCTCGCCGCGAGGCGCAGGCCCTCCCACAAGGCCGTCAGGCCTTCGCTCGCGCGGCCGAGGTTCGCCAGGCTGCAGCCCAGTGTGGGCAGGATCCGGGCCCGCAGCGCGGAGAGTCCGGCACCCTCCGCGATCGCCGCGGCGGCCTGCGCCTGCGCGTGGCTCTCGCCGTACCGACCCGCGTCGGCGAGGGCCTCCGCGTGGCCGGCCAGGACCGCCGCGCGGACGTCGGGGGCCGCGTCGTCGGGCAACAGCGCGACCGCGCGCGCGTGCGCCTCCACCGCGTCGCGCAGCAGTCCCGCCGCCGACAGGTACCGCCCGAGCTCGCCGTAGAGCCGGGCGCTGGTCGTGTCCGGTCCCGGCGTCAGCGCGGCGAGCCGTTGCCGCAGCAGCGCGCAGGCGCGTTCGTGGTCCCCGGCCAGGTGCGCTGCGCGCGCGGCCCGCTCCTGCAGCGTGGCCCGCCGTTCGGCGGTGATGCCCACGCGATCGGAGCGGGACAGCGCGCGCAGGAGATGCTCCTGCGCCTCCGCGAAACCGTACGCCCGCACCGCGTCGTCCGCGGCGACGAGGCTGGCCGACAGTGATCGCGGCCAGTCTTCGGCACGGTCCCAGTGCCGGGCCAGGCTGGCGGCGGTTCGCAGGTCCGGTTCGGCCAGGCGCTCAAGCGCCTCCGCATGACGGCGGTGCAGCCGCAGTCGCTCGCCCGGGAGCAGGTCGGCGTCGAGGACGTCCCTCATGATGCCGTGGCGCAGCCGGTAGCCGTCGCCGTTGTCGTCGACGCGGACGGCGCCGGCGGCGACCGCGGTGCGGACCGCGAGCAGGAGGTCGGGTTCGGCGAGTTCCGTGACCTCGGCGAGAACCTGGTGCGAGACCGGCTCGTCGCCGACGGCGAGCGCGCGCAGCACCGCGGGTACCGGCTCCGGGAGAAGCCGCACGCGGGCGCGGACCAGCTCGCGCAGCGTGTCGGGAATCCCGAGCGCGCCACGATCGCGGTAGAAACCCACGATCTCCTCGACGAGGAACGGGTTGCCCGCGGAACGTTCCCAGACGAAGTCGACGAGTTCACGGTCGTCGACGGTGACCAGCGCGCAGACCGCTGCGCGATCGAGCGGCCGGAGAGGGACGACGGTCGCTCGCCGGCTCCGCTGAAGCTCCACCGCCAACTCCTGGATGCCCTGCCCGCCGTTCGCGATGTCATCCCGGTACGCGACGACGAGCATCAACGGCTGGTCCGCGACGACGGCGAGCAGGTAGGTCAGCAGCGACCGGGACGACTGGTCCGACAGGTGCATGTCGTCGAGCAGGACGAGCAGCGGACCACGGGCGAGCAGGGCGATCACGACCTGCACGAGCAGGTCGAGCGAGGACTGGTCGCGGTGCTCCCGAACCCCCGGGTCCGCCGCGAACGACGGTATGGCGGGAACGAGCGCGGCGAGCCCCGCCGCCCACGGCGCCACGACGTCGAGGGCCCAGCGATTTCCGGGATTGCGGAGAAAGCCGCGCAGCGCGTCGCGGACGGGCCAAAACGGGACACCGTCCCCCACGTCCATGGCAACACCGGACAGCACCGGGATGTCGCGCTCGCGGGCGAGGGAGGCGAGCTCGCCGAGCAAGCGGGTCTTGCCGACGCCACTCTCGCCGACGACGAACACCGCGGCGCCGTGACCGTGCACGGTCGCCTCGAGGTCGGCCCGCAGCAGAGCGACCTCGGCGTCTCGACCGACCAGCCGGGTCGGCCCAGCTGCCACAGCCATCTGCCCGGAGTCTACGGGCGACGCGACGACCGCGTGGTGGTGCCGGAGTTCGTGACTCGACCGGACGCCGGGACCGTCAACGCCGTTGGTAGACCTCGACCAGCCCGGTCGGGCGGGTGACCTCCGTGCGCCGGTACCCTCTCGCGAGGTCGCCGAGCAGCCGGGTCGTCTCCGGCGCCGTCATCGTTGTCCGCGTCGCGGTGCGTCGTCCGATCAGCAGGACGACCGTGATGCGGCGCGCCGCCGGCACCGACAGGTCGATGCGGGGCGGCACGCGCTCGAGCCCGCGTCTGTCCGGGTCGATGGCGCGCCACACGTCCGCGTCCGGCCGAAACCGCAGCGGGAAGTAGTCGTACGCCGCTTCGTAGTGGCCAACGTTGACGCCATGGTGCTGGGCGGCAATGCGGCTGGCGACGTGTCGAATCGGGTCGCGGTAGATGTTGCGGATCGGCCCGTTCACCGGCGCGTCGAGCGTCAGCCGCACCGCGAGGACCGTCGACCCGGCCGGCACCGCGGTCGCGGCGGACTCCAACTCCGCGACGTGCCGCTGGTAGCGCAGCTCGGTCGGCAGCCGCAGTGCCACGAGGGTGACCGCGGCGACGAGGACGGCGGCGGTCGCTCCGGCCCTGACCCGGGCGGGGAACGTGCGCGTGCCGAGCCAGAGCACCCCGACCAGCACGGGGAAGAAGACGAGTCGGTCGTTCAGGAATCCGTAATCGGCGCTGAGCCGAGCCGGCGCGGCGAGGTAGGTGACCAGGCAGGCGGCGGTCGCGACGCCGAGCACGGTGGACATGGTGCCGGTCGCGCGCGGGAGGCCGGCGGGCCAGGCGAGCACGGCGAGCACGATCAGCACCACGGCGACGAGTGTCGCGGCGAACGCCTCCCGCGCGTCGTAGACGAGCAACGGGCGGGTCAGGGTGAGCAGTCCGACGGCGAGGTCGAGGGGGTCCGACCAGCTCGGGGCGGCGGGGGTGTCCGTGCGGGTCGCGAACCCGACCGCGAGGAGCACGGAGGGCAAGGCCGCGACCGCCAACGCGGCCGACGAGCGGAGGGCCGCCCGCCGCTCGCGGACCAGGCCGACGAGCGCGACGACCGCCAGCACGAGCAGGGCCTCGAGGAACGGGAGCAGGTGCGCCAGGTACGTCGCCAGCAGCAGCCCGCCGAGCACCGCGGTCGAGCGCGGCGTCCAGTGCGGATGCCGTCGAAGCACGAACCCGAGCACGACCAGGAACAGGCCGAGGCCGTAGCAGAAGTTGTAGAAGCCGTAGTAGTAGAGGTAGTTGGTGGCCAGGGGGAAGGCGAGGACCGCGAGCCACCGCGCCCGCGGGTTGACGCCGCCGAGCGCGTAGCGCAGGGCCAGGGGCAGCAGCAGGAACCATCCCGCGACGAGGACCTTCTCCGCGGCCACCAGCGGCAACGCGGCGGTCAGGATCGCGAGCAGCAGTTCGGTCAGCAGGTTCGGGTACGGGAAGGCGTTCACCTCGTAGGCGGCGCGCACGGCCGGCTCGTCGAGGTGCGAGAGCAGCCATCCGCCGGCCACGTGCGCGGGACCGTCGACGGTGACGACGGCGGGCAGCACGACGAGCGGGACGAACTGGAGCAACAGGACGACGGTGAACGCGACCGCCTCCCAGCTCCAGCGCCACCGGCGGGCGACGAGGGGCCAGGCGAACGGCCGCTTGTCCGCGAGCTCGCGGGTGAGCGACGTCACGGCGGCGATGTCACGGCGGAGGAAAGCGCAGCAACTGTTCCCGTTCGAGCACCTTGCGCTGGTACATCACCACCGTCGCATCCGGACGGGCGCGCTGCAGGCGCAGAGCGAGCTGTTCGCAGTCGTGGCCGAAGCTGCGGTACCCGGACGCGGTCGCGAGCCACACGGTGTGGGTTGGGGCGTCGGCGAGGATCCGCGCGGCGATCGTGGCGGGGTCGGCGGCCGCGTTGCGCTGCGCGTAGTCGACCCAGTCGACGCGGTCGGGGCGACGCAGCGTGGGGTAGCCGGCGAGACGCAGCCACGACGGGGCGAGCCGGGCGATCGCGGGGCCGAGCTGGTCGGGGCACGAGACGACCAGGTCACCCGGCCGCGCTCGGTTCGCCAGGATCGCGGCGGCCTGCCCGGCCTGGGTCCGGGGTTGGACAACGCCCGGCGCGGCGGCCAGCAGGCCGAGACACACCGCGAGCGTCAACGCGATGCGACGAAGCCGACTTCGGGCGGGAAGCGTGCACACGCCGAGCGCCAGCACGAGCAGGAACGGAACGAGGGCGACCGCGGTGTAGCGACTGACGTAGGCGGTCCCGCCGACGCTGGCGACGGCGACGCCCAGCGCGACGGTGCCGAGCGTGACGAGGAGCAGCGTCGCGGGCACGGGTGCCGCGCGCAGCTCCAGAACGATCCGGCGACCGGCGACCCGCCGAACGAAGAGCGCGGCGACGACGAGCGTCACCATGAGCAGGTAGAGGAGCTCCCCGGCCAGGGTCGGCGCCCCCGCCCACGCCCGGACTGTGGCCACTAGGGCGTCGGAGCCGGGCCGGGACGCCCACGGCGCGCCGGTATGCGCGCGCTGGTACAGGAACGACGGTAGCCACGGCAGGAACCCGAGGGTTCCAAGGGCAAGGCCGGCGAGGACGTACCGGGGGTGCCGGTCGGGCGAGAGGACCACGCGGGCAACCGCCAGGGCGCCAACCGCGACCAACAGGAAGATGCTCCAGTAGTGGGTGAGCAGCAGGGCGGCGGTCACCACGGCGACGCCGAGCACCGATCTCGGCCCGGGCCGCCGGCGCACCGCGTCGAGCGCGAAGCCTCCGGCGAGGGTGAGCAGCACCAGCAGCGAGTACATCCGGGTCTCGGTCGCGTAGCGAATCGCGAACGGTGACGCGGCGAGCAACAGCAGCGTGGCGATTCCCCCGGAGGCCCCGGCGAGCCGCCGCCCCAGCACGAAACCCAACGGCAGGCTCAGCACGCTGATCACGCCGGACATCGCCCGCGCCGCGACCGCGCCGTCACCGAACAGCTGCATCCAGGCGTGCAGCAGCAGGTAGTACAGGGGCGAGGAGCCGTCGGCCCGAAGCGCGTCGAACAGCTGCGGAATCGGCAGCCGCGCGATCGCGACGGATTGCGCCTCGTCGAGCCACAGCGGGGACCAGGCGGCGAACCGCAGGGCCACGGCGACGCCGAGGGCGCAGGCGACGAGAATCCATGCGCGCCGCCCTCGGTCGGCCCCGCCGCGCGTGTCCATCGCCCCACCGGGCTCGGGCAGGTGCCCGTCGATCCTCGCCCCATGGACGCGGGACATCCGGTGCGACGTGGAGACGCGTCGCGCATCCGCGATGTTGCGCGCGCGGTTGGTCACGCGGCCGGGAGCTCCTCGTCGCTACCGGCGCGGCGGGGCAGGACGGGCGCGTCGCGCCCGGTGCCGCTGCCGGCCGCGGGCCGCCGGTTCTCCTCGTGGTAGTCCTCGTCGACGTTGACCGACCACACGTCGTGGTCCGCGCCCTCGCAGATGTTCTGCACGGTCAGCAACGCGGTGAACATCGAGTGGTCCTGGTTGTTGTACTTGTGCATCCCGTTGCGACCGACCGGGTACACGTTGCGGGCCTCCTCGTCCAGCCAGCGACGCAGCACGTCGACACACTCGCGGTACCGCTCGTCGTACACGGGGTAGGCCTTCGGCATCCGCACCACGTAGCCGGTCTGGACCGCGTGCGGCGCGACGAGACCCAGGGCCGCCAACTCCGCGGTGCCGAGCGCGACCAGGTCCTCGTCGGCCATCGACCACAACTCGTCGCCCTCGTTGACGAAGTACTCCAGCCCCAAGCAGGTCCGCCCGTCCCGGACCATGTACGGCGACCACGACCCGAAGTTCT
>DATGDX010000291.1:0-2232 GCA_035310665.1 Mycobacteriales bacterium
GGCGTCCCGTACGACCCGGCGCGGCGGGTCGGGCCGCCGGTTGCGGCGACGATGGCGGTCATCGACGCCGCGGTCAGCGCGAGCGTCGCGAGGCCGGCCAGGATGTAGCTGCGGGCGCGCATCATCAGCGTCCCGAGCGCAGCAGTTCCCGCCGCTGGGTGTATTCGTCGGCGTCGATCTCTCCGCGCGCGAACCGCTCGTCGAGGAGCCGCTCGGCGCCGCCCCGACTGTTCGGTGGCCGGCCGTCGTCACGGCGGACACCGCGGTAGACGGCGATCCCGCCGAAGATCAGCAAGGCCCAGAACGCGAGCATCATTAGGCTCATCACGATCCAGACGCCCCAACCCAGGCCGTCGTCGTACCAACCCATCATCACGTAGCTCCCTTCGTTCCGTTTATCCTCCTCCGCTGCCCAGCGGATCCGGTCTCGGTACGGGCCTACGTTTCCCGCCTGCTCCGCCTCGTCGGGCCAATCGACCACGACGGGGGCACACGCGCGCGGCGAGCGGTGGTTCGTCCGGTCGAACAACCGCCACTCCCCCGACGCTCGGCTCGGTCGTCGCTCGGGTGGCAAGGATCGTCGGAATCGATCAGCAGGTTCCCGTATGGTCGGTTAAGGGCCGTTTCTGCGCCGAGCAGGACGGCGCTGGCGGCGACAAGCACGGCGCGATCAATACCACTGGTGATGCTTCCAGAACTTCTTGGCTTTCTTGGGCGAGCCGTAGCGGTCTTCGATGTACAGCCGCATCATCCGCAGCTGCTCGCAGGGGTCGGTCGTGCCGGTGTGGTAGCCCTCGCCCGCCGGGTCGGCCCCCACCTGGGGGGCGTAGCGGCGCCGGTTGGCGTGGATCAGCTGGCCGAGGCCGAACGCGCTGGAGGTCGGGTTGGCGGCGGTGGGGGAGAAGTCGCTCTCCCGCTTGATGATCCACTTCTCGGGCTTGTGCAAGGTGGACCGCCAGCTCGACCTTGTGCACTCGTCTCGGTCGTCGGCAACAGCGGGGGTCGCCGGCACGGTGCCCAGCAGCCCGGCAACGGCGAGCAGGCAGGCGAGTAGACGGGACATGCAACCGTCCGATGGTCGTGGGCCGCGGGCTGGCGGAACGGTAGCGGCCGAGGCCCACCGTGGCGGTGTACGACGAGCTGGCGTGCCGCCCCGACGTCCCGGGCCGACGGCGCCGGGTGGTTAGAAGAGGGCCAGCTGCTGGCCGGCCATAGCGGCCAGTCTCCGGTGCCGCGCCCGCACCCGCGCTGCGGTCTGGTAGGCGTCGGACTGCGCGCGATCGGGGTAGCGCGGCCGGGAGCAGGCTCGCACCCACTGCTTGCGGGCCCGGTCGGCCATGTTCGCGGCCTGGCTGCCCAACACCAGGTGGGTGGGCCGCACGCACCACGGGTGGTCGCACAGGTGCAGCACCTGCAGCCCGTCCGGGACCGGGGCGTGGCTGAGCTGCCAGGCGAGGCGGGCGGCCTGGGTGGGCCGGCCGAGGTCCGGGTCGTGCACCACGGCCCGACCGTCCGGGCGGGCGAGCGCGCCCAGCCACGGCCAGCAGCCCAGCGGCCCCTCCTCGACCACGGACACCTTGGCCCAGAACCTGCCGGCGTTGATCGGCACGAGCCACACCCTGCCACGGTTCGGCGACGAAGTGACGGATCTACCCGTCTCGCAAACGTTCGTTAGTGAGACGCTGCTTGTGCCAGGAGATGGCTGCGGCGTTCGCGGTTGATTGCAGACTCGACGCCCGACCCGCCCTGGCGGAAACTCAAGGTTCCGTTCGCCGTGACGGTGGTCTTAGCCTTCGACTAAGGTGATCAACGTGAGCAGTGCGGACGCTTCCCGGGACTTCGAGCTGGTCGTCGCCGCGGACGGCAGCATCCCGGCCGACCAGCTCGCTCGGCTGGGGCTACGCCCCGGCACCCACCTACGCGTCGTGGCCGAGCGCTCGGTGCGGCCGCCGGAGACGCTCGGTGGCTCCCTTCCCGACCTGCCCGAACTGAGCTGGGAGGACTTCGAACGAGGTAGCGAGCTCGCTCGTCGCGACCTGTCCGGCTCGTGAGGGTCGTCGTCGACTCGCACGCCGTCGTTTGGTACGTCAGAGGATCTTCCCAGCTGTCCCCCGCCGCCCGGGACGTCCTGACCGGTGCCGAGGTCGACGCCGGGATCGTCGTCTCGGTAGCCACCCTGATCGACCTGTGGTACGTCACCCAGACGACGCGGGCTGTGGACACTGTCGAACT
>DATGDX010000292.1:0-3332 GCA_035310665.1 Mycobacteriales bacterium
CACCGGTCCCGGTCACCGCCGGCCCGTTCGACGACGCCGAGGCGCCGGACGACGGCCTGCCCCGGCTCGACCTGGGCGGGATGCGGGTGCCCGTGTTCGAGGGCGGCGAGCTGCGGGTCGAGGTCGACGAGGAGTCCGGCGTGGTGGTCGGGGCGACGGTGGTGACCGGGGAGTCGGCGCTGCAGCTACACTCGTTCGCGGCGCCGCGCGGCGCCGGCATCTGGGACGAGGTACGCCGGGAGATCGCCGGGTCGATCGAGGAGTCGGGCGGCACGGTCGACGAGGCGGCCGGGGGATTCGGCACCGAGCTGCGCGCGACGGTCCCCGCGCAGCTGCCCGACGGGTCCGTGGTGGCGGCGCCGGCCCGGTTCGTCGGTGTCGACGGCCCGCGCTGGTTCCTCCGCGGCGTGTTCACCGGCCCCGCCTCGACCGACGCGGACGCCGCGGCGCAGCTCGAGACCGCGTTCCGCCGGGTGGTGGTTGTCCGGGGCAGCGACCCGATGGCGCCGCGCGACCCGATCCCGCTGCGGTTGCCACCGGAGATCGCCGAGCTGCCGGAGCCGGGCGAGGACGAGGGCGAGCCGGGGTTCGACCCCTTCGAGCGGGGGCCCGAGATCACCGAAGTGCGCTGACCGCCGCCGGGCGCCCGCGGTCCCGCGCGCCGTAGTTACGCTGGAATGGTGTCCGACCGCTCCCGCCCGGCCCGCCCCACGTTGTGGCAGCGGGCGCTGCACCGGCTGACCGCCGACGAGCGGACGATCGAGGCCGAGGAGCTGCGCTCGCAGGCCGAGCGCGCGGGCGCGACGCCGATCGAGCGGTGCGGCGACCGCGAGAAGGTGTGCGTGACGGGAGTGCTGCGAACCGTCACGCTGCGGCCGCGGGCCGGCGTGCCCGCGCTGGAGGCCGAGCTCTACGACGGGTCGGGGAGCCTCGACCTCGTCTGGCTCGGCCGCCGTCGCATCGCCGGGATCGAGCCGGGGCGCCCGGTCCGGGCGGTGGGGCGGGTGCTGGTCAGCGAGGGGCGACGGCTGATCTTCAACCCGGAGTACGAGCTGCAGCCGATGGGCAAGGAGTGATCAGTGGGACCGACCGAGCCGGCGGCTGAGCGGTCCGCGCTGATGGAGGTCTTCGGCGGGCGGCGCGGCCTGGCCGACGCCGCCCTGCCCGGGGTGGTCTTCGTCGCCGTCAACGCGCTGGCCGGGCTGCCTGCGGCGACCGGTGCCGCGCTCGGGCTCGCGGTGGCGACGCTCGCCTGGCGGCTGGTCCGGCGAGAGCGCGTGCAGCACGCGGTCGGCGGGTTCCTCGGCATCGGGATCGCCGCGCTGCTCGCGGCGCGCACCGGGCGCGCGGAGAACTTCTTCCTGCCCGGGATCGTGATGAACACGCTGTACGCCGTCGTCCTCACCGGCTCCGTCGTCGTCCGGCGGCCGCTCGTCGGCGCGCTGCTCGCGGCGCTGGAGGGCCGGGGATCGGACTGGCACCGGGACCATGCGGTGCGCCGCGTGTTCGCCGCCGCCACGCTGCTGTGGGCGCTCGGGGTGTTCGGGCTGCGGGCGGCCGTGCAGCTGCCGCTCTACCTCGCCGGGCGGGAGGGATGGCTGGCCGTCGTCAAACTCGCAGCCGGCTGGCCGCTCACGCTCGTCGCCGTCGCCGTGACCGTCGCCATCGTCCGGCGCGCTCCCCGTCCCGCCGCCCGCACAGCAACCGGGTGACCGGCTGACCGGTGGATCCTCGGGCGGGCCCGCGGCCCGTCCGGCCGAACCCGGTCAGCGCTGGTGGAGCAGCGTGTCGAGCTCGTCCTCCATGTCCGCCGCCGCGACGAACAGCAGCTCGTCGCCCGCCTCGAGCGGGTCGTCGGGGCTGGGCACGAGCACCCGCCCCCCGCGCAGGATGGCGACGAGCGCGGTGTCCGGCGGCCACCCGACCGACCCGACCCGCTGCCCGACGAGGGGGGTGGTCGGCGGGAGCGTGAGCTCCACGAGGTTCGCGTCGCCCTGCCGGAACGTCATCAGCCGCACCAGGTCCCCGACCGAGACGGCCTCCTCGACCAGCGCGGACAGCAGCCGCGGCGAGGACACCGCGACGTCGACGCCCCACGACTCGTTGAACAGCCACTCGTTCTTCGGGTGGTTCACACGGGCGACGACGCGGGGCACGGCGTACTCCGTCTTGGCCAGCAGTGAGACGACGAGGTTCACCTTGTCGTCACCGGTCGACGCGATCACCACGTGGCAGCGCTGCAGCTGCGCCTCCTCCAGGGAGGCGATCTCGCAGGCGTCGGCGAGCAGCCATTCGGCCTGCGGCACGCTGTCGATCTTCAGGGCACGCGGGTCCCGCTCGATGAGCAGCACCTCGTGGCCGTTCTCGAGCAGCTCCCGGGCGATGGAACGCCCGACGTTGCCGGCACCGGCGATGGCCACCCGCATCAGTGGCCCTCCGTCCGGGTCGGCCCCTTGGCGAACACGGCGCCGACCCGGTCGCGATCGGCGCTCGGCAGCACGACGTGCACCAGGTCGCCCTCCTGGATCATCGTGCTGCCGTTCGGGATGAACCCCTCGCCGAGGCGGGTCACGAAGGCGACGCGCACCCCCGCCTCCTCCTCGAGCCGGCTCAGCCGGTGGCCGATCCAGGCCTGCCCGAGGTGCACCTCGTCGAGCTCGATCGTGCCGGTGGGATCGCGCCACAGCGACGCGGCGCCCTCCGGGAGCAGCCGGCGCAGCATCTGGTCGGCGGTCCAGCGCACGGTCGCGACCGTGGGGATGCCCAGCCGCATGTAGACCTCGGCCCGGCGCGGGTCGTAGATGCGCGCGACGACGTTCTCGATGCCGAACGTCTCGCGGGCGACCCGGGCGGAGATGATGTTCGAGTTGTCCCCGCTGCTGACGGCGCAGAACCCGTCGGCGTCCTCGATGCCGGCCTCCCGCATCGTGTCGCGGTCGAAGCCGAACCCGGTGACCCGCCGGCCCCCGAAGTCGGGACCGAGACGCCGGAACGCGTCCGCGTTCTGGTCGATGACCGCGACCGAGTGCCCCAGGTCCTCGAGGCTGTGCGCGAGGGTCGACCCGACCCGCCCACACCCGAGTATGACGACGTGCACAGCAGTCCCTTCCGACCGCCCGATGCCGCTGTGTGCGGAACGGTACAGGCGAGGACGGTGGCGGCACGAGTCGTGCGCCTAGCATCCATCCGTGCCCAACGTGACCGACCTGTCCAAGCGGCTGCTGGTCGGGCGGGCGCTGCGCAGCGACCGGCTGCACGAGACGCTGCTGCCCAAGCGGATCGCCTTACCGGTGTTCGCCAGCGACGCGTTGTCCTCGGTGGCCTACGCCCCC
>DATGDX010000293.1:0-1557 GCA_035310665.1 Mycobacteriales bacterium
GGCGACAACAAGTTCGCCGCGCTCAACACCGCGGTCTGGTCGGGCGGGTCGTTCATCTACGTCCCGAAGGGCGTGCACGTCGAGATCCCGCTGCAGGCCTACTTCCGCATCAACACCGAGAACATGGGCCAGTTCGAGCGCACGCTGATCATTGTGGACGAGGGCGCCTACGTGCACTACGTCGAAGGGTGCACCGCGCCGATCTACAAGAGCGACTCGCTGCACAGCGCGGTCGTCGAGATCATCGTGAAGAAGAACGCCCGCTGCCGCTACACGACGATCCAGAACTGGTCGGCCAACGTCTACAACCTGGTGACCAAGCGCGCCCTCGCCCAGGAGGGCGCGACGATGGAGTGGATCGACGGCAACATCGGCTCCAAGGTCACGATGAAGTACCCGTCGGTGTGGCTGGTGGGCCAGCACGCCAAGGGCGAGGTGCTCTCGGTGGCCTTCGCGGGGGCGGGGCAGCACCAGGACGCCGGCGCCAAGATGGTGCACGCGGCGCCGAACACGTCGAGCCAGATCGTGTCGAAGTCGGTGGCGCGCTCCGGCGGGCGCACTTCCTACCGAGGGCTAGTGCAGATCCAGGAGGGCGCGAAGAACTCCCGGTCGATCGTGAAGTGCGACGCGCTGCTGCTCGACACGGTCAGCCGCTCCGACACCTACCCCTACGTCGACGTCCGCGAGGACGACGTGTCCATGGGGCATGAGGCGACGGTCTCGAAGGTCAGCGAGGACCAGCTGTTCTACCTGATGAGCCGTGGCCTGTCCGAGGACGAGGCGATGGCGATGATTGTGCGCGGGTTCGTCGAGCCGATCGCGCGCGAGCTCCCGATGGAGTACGCGCTCGAGCTCAACCGCCTCATCGAGCTGCAGATGGAAGGAGCCGTGGGTTAGTCCATGGCGGATCTCATCGGGGGTTCCGGTCTCGTCGGGGGTTCCGGGACCGCGGAACGGGGCCCGAGCGTGCTCGGCGGGGGCGTCGAGGTCGCCCCGCAGGGCGCGCCGGGCGACCGGCTCGCCGGGCCCGGCACCGGCCGTCCGGTCGCCCACCCCGGCGACGCGCGCGCCGGGCGGGTCGAGGCGTTCGACCCCGCCGCGTTCCCCGTTCCCGTCGGGCGCGAGGAGGAGTGGCGGTTCACCCCGCTGGACCGGCTGCGCGGCCTGCACGTGGCGCCGGTCGCCGACGGGAAGGTGGTCGTCGACGTCGACGCCCCCGCGGAGGTGCGCACCGAGACCGTCGGCCGCGACGACCCGCGGCTCGGCACCTCGTTCGTGCCCGCGGACCGGGTGAGCGCCACGGCGTACGCCGGGTTCGCCCAGGCGACCCTGCTGTCGGTCCCGGCGGACGTGCGCGCGGCCCGCCCCACGTTCGTGACCGTGCGCGGCGAGGGCGGCACCGCCTTCGCGCACCTGCGGGTCTCGCTCGCGCCGTACGCCGAAGCGGTCGTCGTGCTCGACCACCAGGGGTCGGTGACGCTGGCCGACAACGTGGAGATCTCCGTCGGCGACGGTGCCCGGCTCACGCTGGTCAGCGTCCAGGACTGGGCGGACGAC
>DATGDX010000294.1:0-4308 GCA_035310665.1 Mycobacteriales bacterium
CCGAACCGTCCGGAGGCGACCTGCTTGATCGCACTGCGCCGCGCCGGGTCGTGCAGCCGGTCGGGGTCCTCCCCGCCCTCGCCCGTGTTGGACTTGCCGCCGAGCCGGTTCATCGCGATCGCCAGGGTCTCGTGCGCCTCGGCGGAGATCGAGCCGTACGACATGGCGCCCGTCGAGAACCGCTTCACGATCTCGCTGACGGGCTCCACCTCGTCGATCGGCAGCGGCGGCCGCCTGCCCGTCTCGAGCACGAACAGCCCGCGCAGCGTCGCCAGCCGCTCGGCCTGCTCGTCGACCGCCCGGGTGTATTCCTTGAACACGTCGTAGCGCCGCGACCGGGTCGAGTGCTGCAGCTTGAACACCGTCTCCGGGTTGAACAGGTGCAGCTCCCCCTCGCGCCGCCACTGGTACTCGCCACCGATCGCCAGCCCGCGGTGCGCCTGCTCGAACCGCGGGTAGGCGTGCTGGTGCCGCCGGGCGACCTCCTCCGCGAGCACGTCCAGCCCTACGCCGCCGAGCTTGGACGTCGTCCCGGTGAAGTACCGCTCGACCAGGGCCTCGGACAGCCCGATCGCCTCGAAGACCTGGGCGCCGCAGTAGGACGCGACCGTGGAGATGCCCATCTTGGACATGACCTTCAGCACGCCCTTGCCGAGCGCCTTGATGTAGCTCCGCGCCGCCTGGCGCGGCTCCTGCCCGGGCAGCCGACCGGCCCGGACGAGGTCCTCCACGGTCTCCATCGCGAGGTAGGGGTTCACCGCCGACGCGCCGTACCCCACCAGCAGCGCGACGTGGTGCACCTCGCGCACGTCCCCGGCCTCGACGACCAGGCCGACCCGGGTCCGGGTCTTCTGCCGGATCAGGTGGTGGTGGACGGCGGAGGTCAGCAGCAGCGACGGGATCGGCGCCAGCGCCACGTCGGAGTCGCGGTCGGACAGCACGAGGATCCGCGCGCCGCCGTCGATCGCCGCCGACACCTCGGCGCAGATGTCCTCGAGCCGCTGCTCGAGCGCGGCACCCCCGCCGCGGACGTCGTACAGGCCCCGCACCACGTGCGAGGCGAAGCCGGGCAGGTCGCCGTCCTGGTTGATGTGCAGGATCTTTGCGAGCTCGTCGTTGTCGATGACCGGGAACGGCAGCACGACGTGGCGGCAGGAGGCCGGCGTCGGGTCCAGCAGGTTGCCCTCCGGCCCGATGGTCAGTGACAGCGAGGTGACAAGCTCCTCGCGGATCGCGTCCAGCGGCGGATTGGTCACCTGCGCGAACAGCTGGCTGAAGTAGTCGAACAGCAGCCGCGGCCGGCCGGACAACACCGCGATCGGGGTGTCGGTGCCCATCGACCCGATCGGCTCGACGCCGGCGCGCGCCATGGGCGTGAGGAGGATGCGCACCTCCTCCTCGGTGTAGCCGAACGTCTGCTGCCGGCGCAGCACCGACTCGTGCGGGTAGACCAGGTGCTCACGCTCCGGCAGCGTCTCGAGGTGCATGAGGCCCGCGTGCAGCCACTCGTCGTACGGGTGCTCCGCGGCGAGCGCGGCCTTGATCTCCTCGTCCTCGACGATGCGGTGCTGGGACGTGTCGACGAGGAACATTCGGCCCGGCTGCAGCCGCCCTTTGCGGATCACCTTCGCCGGGTCGATGTCGAGCACCCCGGCCTCGGAGGCGAGCACGACGAGGCCGTCGTCGGTGACCCAGTAGCGAGCCGGCCGCAACCCGTTGCGGTCGAGGACGGCGCCGATGACCGTGCCGTCGGTGAACGCGACCGCGGCCGGGCCGTCCCACGGCTCCATCATTGTGGAGTGGAACCGGTAGAAGGCCCGCCGCGCGGGGTCCATCTCCGCGTGGTTCTCCCACGCCTCGGGGATCATCATGAGCACGGCGTGGGGCAGGCTGCGCCCGCCCAGGTGCAGCAGCTCGAGCACCTCGTCGAAGCTCGCGCTGTCGCTGAGGCCGGGGGTGCAGATCGGGAACAGCCGCTCGAGATCCCCGGGGATCATGGCGGAGGCGAGCAGCGCCTCCCGGGCCCGCATCCAGTTGCGGTTGCCCTTGACCGTGTTGATCTCGCCGTTGTGCGCGATGAACCGGTAGGGGTGGGCCAGCGGCCAGGACGGGAACGTGTTCGTCGAGAACCGGCTGTGCACGAGCCCGATGGCGGTGGCGAACCGCTCGTCGGACAGGTCCGGGAAGAACCCCTCGAGCTGCTGGGTGGTCAGCATCCCCTTGTAGACGAGGGTGCGGCTGGACAGGCTCGCGAAGTAGACGCCGGCCTCACGCTCGGCGCGCCGGCGGGCGCAGAACGTCAGCCGGTCCAGCGCGAGCCCGACCGGGCGACCGGGCCCGCGGCCACGGGCCGGATCGGCGGTGACGAACAGCTGCGCGAAGCGCGGCATGACCGACAGCGCGGTCGCGCCGAGGCCGTCGGGTGCGGTCGGCACGTCGCGCCAGCAGAGGGCGCGCAGGCCCTCCTCCGCGCAGATGCGCTCCACCGTCGCCCGCGCGGCCGCCTCCGCGGCGTCGTCGTCCGGCAGGAAGGCCAGGCCCACGGCGTAGGCACCGGGCTCGGGGAGCTCGACGTCGACGACGGCGCGGAGGAACGCGTCGGGCACCTGGGTGAGGATCCCGGCGCCGTCACCGGTCTCCGGCTCGGCACCGGAGGCGCCCCGGTGGTCGAGGTTGCACAACGCCGTGAGCGCGGCGTCGACGACCGCGTGCGAGGGGCGCCCGGGCAGGTCGACGACGAACGCGACGCCACACGCGTCGTGCTCGTGCTGCCCGTCGTAGAGGCCCTGGGGGGCGGGTTGACCCGCGAGAAAGCCGTCGAGCATGAGTTGGGGTCCCTCGTGTCCGTGTTGGTGCGATGGGGACGACGCTGGCCCTCCCGCGCCCGTTCAGGCTAACAGGACGGGCCGGTGTGACCAGCCGATTCGCCGGAAATGAGGCCTGCTGGCGCCGCCCCCGACCCGCTTCCCGAGCTCGCCCGCCGGACGGCTGCGTGCCGAACGGGAGCCGCCGGCCCCGGGGCCGGACGGCGGCGGGCCGGGGCATCGTGCCACGCACCCACGGGTCGTGCATACCCGGGGTTTCCCTGCCCGCCGCGCGACCCCGAGCGCCCACCTCGACGGGCCCCGCCGGACGGAGACCGGCAAGATGGCGGCCGGCGACGGGCGTACCGGGACGCCCGCCAGGAGGGATGACATGGACGTTGTGGTGGACCAGGGCGTAGACGCGGACATCGAGCAGCTGATCGCCGGACAGCACTGTGACCCGCACCGGCTGTTGGGCCCGCACGTGGAGGCACGCCCCGGGGAGCCACCCCGCGTGGTGGTCCGCGGCTGGCGGCCCGACGCCGTCGCGATGGCGATCCTGGTCGGTGCCGACCGGGTGGAGATGGACTGCGTGCACCCGGCCGGGGTGTTCGCGGGCGAGCTGCCCGGGTCCCGGATCCCGGACTACCAGCTCGAGGTGACCTACCGCGACGCGCGTTTCGTCATCGACGATCCCTACCGGTTCTGGCTGACGCTCGGCGAGCTCGATCTGCACCTGTTCGGCGAGGGCCGCGACGAGAGCCTCTGGCGGCACCTCGGCGCCCACGTCCGGGTCCACCAGGGGGTCGCCGGGACGTCGTTCGCGGTGTGGGCACCGAACGCGCGGTCGGTGCGGGTGGTCGGCGATTTCAACAGCTGGGACGGGCGGATCCACCCGATGCGCGTGCTCGGGAGCTCCGGCGTCTGGGAGCTGTTCCTGCCGCGGGTCGGCCCGGGGGCGCGCTACAAGTACGAGATCGTCACGCGGCACGGGCACCTCGCGCTGCGGGCCGACCCGTTCGCGTTCGAGACCGAGGTGCCGCCGGCCACGGCCAGCGTGGTGTCGACGTCCAGCTACGAGTGGCAGGACGCGGCGTGGTACGCGAGCCGGGCCGCCTCCGACCCGCTCCACTCCCCCATCTCGATCTACGAGTGCCATCTCGGGTCGTGGCGGCGGGTGCAGAACGAGGACGGGTCGTGGCGGCCGATGAGCTACCGGGAGCTGGCCGAGCACCTGCCCGCCTACGTCCGCGACCTCGGCTTCACGCACGTCGAGTTCCTGCCCGTCGCGGAACACCCGTTCGGCGGCTCGTGGGGCTACCAGGTGACCGGCTACTACGCGCCGACGGCGCGCCATGGATCGCCGGACGATTTCCGTCACCTCGTCGACCGGCTGCACCAGGCCGGCATCGGCGTCCTGGTCGACTGGGTGGCCGCGCACTTCCCGAAGGACGAGTGGGCGCTGGCCAACTTCGACGGCACCGCGCTCTACGAGCACGCCGAC
>DATGDX010000295.1:0-3945 GCA_035310665.1 Mycobacteriales bacterium
GGGCCGTTCCGTCCGTGTCCCGGCGTACGCTCGTCGCCATGTGGTCCCAGCGGTCCGTCACGGACTACGCGCTCGCGCGCCGGGCGACGCTGGCCGCGCTGTTCGGGGGGTCGCTGACGACGACCGACGTCTGCGACGCGCACCCCTACCTGCTGCGGGCCGCCAAGTACCACGGCGAGCCGACCACGACGGCGTGCCCGGTGTGCCGCAAGGAGCGGCTCACCCACGTGACCTACGTCTACGGCGACGAGCTCGGCGCCTACAGCGGGCGGGTCAAGCGCACCGGCGAGTTGCCGGCGCTGGCCGCGGACTACGCCGAGTTCACGGTCTACGTGGTCGAGGTCTGCCAGGCGTGCGGGTGGAACCACCTGACGACGTCGTACGTCATGGGCAGCGCCGAGTCGCGCCGCCGTCCCCGGCGGCGTGCCGCCGACTGACCCCATCGACGGGCGGGCGTCCCGCGCGCGACCGGCGTCCTCGAGGAGGTGCATGGAACGGCCGCGCGCTCGACGCACCGTCCGGCGACTCGTCGCCATCGTGGTCGGCGCCCCGGCGCTGCTGCTGCTGGTCGTCGTCGTCCTCGGGTACGCCGTCGTCCAGATCCCGGATCTCAACGCGAGCAGCACGGCGCAGACCACGATCATCAGTTACCGGGACGGCCAGGAACTGGCCCGGGTCGGCACCCAGAACCGCATCTCGGTGCCCCTCGCCGCGGTGCCGGTGCCCGTGCGGCACGCGGTCCTCGCCGCGGAGAACCGCGACTACTACTCCGAGCCCGGCATCTCGGTCACCGGCATCGTCCGGGCCCTGTGGGTCACCGCCCGGGGGCGGGAGGTGCAGGGCGGGTCGACGATCACGCAGCAGTACGTCAAGAACGCCTACCTCACGTCCGAGCGCACCCTCTCACGGAAGATCAACGAGATCTTCATCGCGCTTAAGCTGTCGCGGCAGAAGACCAAGGACCAGGTCTTCCAGGCCTACCTCAACACGATCTACTTCGGCCGCGGCGCCTCCGGGATCCAGACGGCCGCGGAGACGTACTTCGGCAAGGACGTGCGGGTGCTGTCCCTCTCGGAGGGGGCACTGCTCGCGGCGCTCATCCGGGCCCCCGCGTCGTACGACCCGGCGACCCATCCGGAGGCCGCCCGCACCCGGTGGCGCTACGTCCTCGACGGCATGGTCGAGAAGGGCTGGCTCGGCCCGGAGCGGGTGGCGGCGCTGCGGTTCCCGCCGGTGCGGGGGCGGGCGACCGGCAACCGGCTCGGCGGGGCGCGCGGCTACCTCGTGCAGGCGGTCAAGGAGGAGCTGGCTCGGCGCGGGATCACCGAGGAAGAGCTATCCATGCGCGGCTACCGGGTGCGCACGACGTTCGACGCCTGGGTGCAGGCGGCCGCGGACGCCGCCGTGCACGAGACGCTGCCCGCCGACGCGCCGAAGGACCTGCAGGCCGCGCTCGTCGCCGTCCAACCGGGGACCGGCGAGGTGGTCGCGATGTACGGCGGTCCCGACTACCCGACCCACACCTTCAACAACGCGCTGCAGGGCCGGGCGCAGGCCGGCTCGTCGTTCAAGCCGTACGTCCTCGCCGCTGCCCTCGACGAGGGGATCGGGCTGTTCAGCCGGTACAGCGGGCACTCGCCGCAGGAGTTCCGGGGCGCGAAGGAGGTCGAGAACTTCGGCGGCCGCTCGTACGGCATGGTCACGCTCCTCACGGCGACCGAGAACTCGATCAACACGGCGTACGTCGGGCTCGGCCTCGAGGTCGGCGTCGACAAGGTGCGGGAGGCCGCGATCCGCGCGGGGCTGCCGGCCGACGCCGACCTGCCGGACAACGCGTCGATGTTCCTCGGCAGCGGCGCGCTGCACCCGATCGACCAGGCGAGCGGGTTCGCGACGTTCGCCGCGGGCGGGGTCCGCGCGGACCCGCACGTCGTCCGCGAGGTCCGCGACCGCGCGAACCGGGTGCTCTACACCGCGGACCCGCACGCGGTGCAGGCCTTCGACTCGGCGGTGGCCGCCGACGTCACCTACGCGCTGCGCCAGGTCGTCGAGGACGGCACCGGGACGCGGGCGCGGCTGCTCCGGCCGGCCGCCGGCAAGACGGGCACGTCCAGCCGCAACCTGTCCGCGTGGTTCGTCGGCTACGTCCCCCAGCTGTCGACGGCGGTGACGCTGTGGCGCGGGGACGGGACCGTCCCGATGCAGGGGGTCGCGGGGTACGACGAGATCACGGGGGGTTCGCTGCCGGCCCGGGTCTGGCGACGGTTCATGACCGCGGCGCTCGACGGCGTCCCGGTCGTGCGGTTCCCCGACCCGGAGTGGGTGGGCAACACCCGCAACCCCGCCCGGCGATTCACCGATGTCGGCCCGCTGCCGTCGTCGCCGTCACCGGAGAGCTCGCCCGGTGAGTCCGCCGGCCCCTCCGCGTCCCCGGACGGCTCGGCGCCCGCCGAGATCTCGGGGTCGACGCAGGCCCCCGGCTCCCCGGCGCCGACCCGGTCGCCGGCCGCCGCGCCCGCGGGGCGCGGCGTCGTGCTGCCCACCCCCCCGTGACGGTCCCCCCACCGGAGCCCCCACCGGTCCCCCCACCGGTCGCGCCACCCGTCTCCCCACGGGTCGCCCCATCTGTCTCCCCACCGGTGCTGCCCACCCAAGACGACCCGGTCGTCGCGGCGTCGAGCATGCTGATCGGCGGGCCGGTGGGGCGGCACGCGCGAATCGGCGCCTCCTGGTGGACGCCGCTGCGCGTGGTGCTCGCGCTCACGCTCGTCGCCTGCGTCCTCGGGTTCGCGCAGAAGCTCCCGTGCCGCGGCGAGTGGCACGGCGGCAGCCAGTACTACCACACCTGTTACAGCGACATCTACGCGCTCTACTTCGGGCTCGGCCTCGCCGAGGGCAAGACTCCCTACCTCGACCACCCGGTCGAGTACCCGGTCGTGATCGGAGCCGTGATGGCGGCGGGGGCGGGCGTCGCCCGGGCGATCCCGGACACCGGCCGCGCCCGTCGCTTCTTCGACGTCACCTGGGTGCTGTTGACGATCGCGGCGTTGGTCATCGGCACGACGACCCTGCGGCTGGCCGGACCCCGGCCCTGGGACGCCGCGATGGTCGCGCTGGCCCCCGGGCTCGTGCTCGGCGGGTTCGTGAACTGGGACCTGATCGCGGTCGCGCTCACCGGGCTCGGGATGCTCGCATGGGCCCGTCGTCGGCTCGTCTGGTCCGGGGTGTGGCTCGGCCTCGCCGTCGCCACCAAGTTCTACCCGGTGGTGTTCTTCGCCCCGCTGCTCGTGCTGTGCCTGCGCGCGGGCCGGCTGCGGGCGTTCGCCGTGACGCTTGCCGCCGCGGTCGGCAGCTGGCTCGTGGTGAACGTTCCGGTGTGGCGCGCGGCGCCGGACGGGTGGGCGGAGTTCTACCGGTTCAGCCGGGAGCGTGGCGCGGACTGGGGCTCGGCGTGGTACTGGCTGCAGGAGGTCCGTGGGCGGCCGCTCGACGTCGGGCTGCGCCCCGGCGCGGTGCCGGACACGCTCAACACGGTGGCCTCGGCGGCGTTCCTGGTCCTGCTCGTCGGCATCGTGGTGCTGGCGTTGACGGCGCCCAGCCGCCCGCGGCTGCCGCAGGTGATGTTCCTCACCCTCGCCGCGTTCCTGCTCACGAACAAGGTCTACTCGCCGCAGTACGTCGTGTGGCTGCTGCCGCTCGTCGCCCTCGCCCGCCCGCGGTGGCGGGAGTTCCTCGCCTGGCAGGCCGCGGAGGTTCTCTACTTCCTCGGCATCTGGTTCTATCTGCTCGGGGTCACCGAGCCGGGCAAGGGGCTTCCCGCGGGGCTGTACTTCCTCGCGCTGTTCCTGCGCGCCGGAGCGGTGGCCGCCCTCGCCGGGGTCGTGGTACGCGACCTGCGCCGGCCCGAATCTGACGTGGTGCGAGCGGGTGGGGTGGACGACCCGG
>DATGDX010000296.1:0-3017 GCA_035310665.1 Mycobacteriales bacterium
GGTCTGATCGTCCCCGCGACGCCGCAGCTGTGGGCCGCGGTGCGGGGCGGCGTCCTGGGTCTGCTGGACGGGGAGATGCCGGTGCCCTTCCAGTCCCCCCGGCAGGGGACCCGGCGCGAAATCATCCTCGACCGTGGCCGGGTGCTGCCCGCGCCGAACGAACGGTTCGTCGTCGGTGACCGGGCCGCCGCGGTGCTCGGACTCGCCGACGACGAGCGCGAGATCACGCCCGTGGACGCCCGCCGCGCCGCCGCGATGAGCTTTCGTCTGGACCGGTGCGCACGACGGCTGGCCGAACTTCGGGGCGACGAGGCGGGCCGGGACGTACGCGGGGAGGCTCTCGGATCCCACCACCCGTTGGCCGAGACCCTGGACGAGTACGCCGAGACGCTCAGCGAGCCCGTCGACGACGCGCTGGCCGCGCCCGACGATGTCAGCCGCGAACTCGCCGAGTGGCGAGCGGCACGAGCGCGCTGCCTGGCCTGGCAGCTGTCGGCGCGCGTCGGCGAGGGTCTCGACCGAGCGGCGGGTGACGTGAAGCACCTCGAGCAGGCGGAGCTGTCGGCCACGCCGGCGCTCGACCCCTCCGCCGTCGAGCGAGCGCGCCGAGGATTCCTGCGCTCGACCGCCCTCGTCGCGGTCTCGCTGGTCGTGGCGCTCGTCTTGGTGTGGTGGCACTGGCGCCCGGACTTGGGGCCGCGGTGGATCGTGCGCGTATACGCGACCGGCGCCGTCGTTTCGCTCGCGGCGGTCATCGAGGCGCTGGTCCTCGCCGCCTACTATCGCGCCCACTCCGCGTTCGAACGACAGCTGAACATTCGCCTGCACCGGATTCGCGAGGCGGTGACGGCAGCAAGCAGAGTCCGCAACGAGCAGGCACGGCTGACGGGGATGTACGACCAGCTCGTGACCTGGCTCGCCATTCTGTCGCAGGTCGCCGACGGTCCGTGGAGCCTGGAGCAGCCACAGGTGCCGACCTACCGCCCGTGCCTCGACCCGGTCCGCCTGCCGGCAGCGCTCGCCGTCGCAACGCCCGACGAGGACCGGAAAGGACCCCGATTCCGTGAGCGCGCCGCCGCTATTGCTGTGATCGCCAGGCCGGGATGGCTGGGCAGCGCGTACCGAGAGCTGGTCGACATCGCGCTCGCCGATCTCGGCGACGACGTCACGTACCGAGTGGACCTGCTCGACGAGGACGGGCCGACGTCCACGAACCGCAGCCGGCGGATCCTCGCCGACGCGCTCAGGTCGGGGGAGCCCCAGCGCGTCCTCGCGCAGCGCGTCCGTGACACGGTCGCCCGCGAAGCGTTTCCCGACAACGCGGCGCTGGTCGGCGACAGCGTGGTGCCGCTCGGCGCCGACGCGCGTCCATGCGCGGTGAGCACATTTCTCGGCGAGGTCCTCGAGCCCCCCACGGCCTTCTCGCAAGCGATCTGGTCGTCCGAGGCGCTCGTGGGCAAGCTGCAGGCGAAGAGCCGGTGTGTCGTGTGGGCACCGGCCGCGCTACGCGCCGCCGGTGCCGGTGCCAGTGCCGACGGCGATCCCGATGGCGATCCCGATGGCGGTCACCGCCAGATCGATCGGCGAACGGTCCGCGGACACGGGGACGGGGTGCTGTCGGCGGCGATGAGGTGCGACTACTCCCCCGTCGCACCGCTCGCGTACCTGACGCTGTTCGCCGCGACGCTCCACCCGCCGTCGCCTTCGCTCTCCCCCCACTCGGTTCCCCATCTGGCTCCCCACTCAACGGCGCTCGAGGAGGAGCCGAGCGGGCCGTGGTGAGCGGCGGTCGTCGGCTGGCGGCCATGTTCTGTGCCGTGCCGCTGCTGCTGGTCGGTTGCGCCTCGTCCGGCGACAGACTGCCGGACGGCGCCCTCGGGCCGTACCCCGTCGTCCGCGTCGTCGACGGAGACACGGTCCGCGTCACCCGGGACAGCCGGACGGTGACCCTGAGGCTGATCGGGATCGACACGCCGGAGACCAAGGACCCACGCCGCCCGGTCGAGTGTTTCGGACGGGAGGCGTCGCGGCACGCCCGTGAGCTCCTGGCCAGCCGCCGTGTGTACCTCGAATTCGACCGGTCGCAGGGGGAACGGGACAGGTACGGCCGCACGCTGGCATACGTCTGGCTCCGCGGGAGCCGCGCCAAGCTCGTCAACGAGCGCATGATCGACGACGGCTTCGCGTTCGAGTACACCTACCGCCTGCCCTACCGCTACCAGCGCCGATTCCGCGCGGCCGAGGCCGATGCCCGCCGCCACTCCCGCGGGCTGTGGAGCCCCGCCACGTGCGGCGGCGACCCCGACCGCCCGGCGCGGTAGGGCTTGCGGCGCCCTCCCGCCTTCACCGCGTCCAAGGTTGCCTGCCGAACGACCGAGCGGGCACGCCTTCTGGCATGGGCGGTCCGAGCGCTTCCATCGTCATCCAGGGCTGGCCAGAGGAGTTGCGCGAGGCCGCTCAGCTGGTCATCGATGCGTACGACCAGCCGGACGAGATGAGCTGATCACTGCTCACGTGGCACAACGCCGGGCCATGGAAGCGAATACTTGCCCCGAAGGTCCTTTTCGGAGAGCGTCCAGGAGGCGCGCCAATACTACGCAAGGAGTTCGCGGACTACCGGCGCAAGAAGCCAACGCGCCGTACATTGAAAAGTTGCGCTTTCAGCCGGGGCAGGACATCCGCGGATCCGGATGTGCGCGTACTGTCCGATCAAGACCTCGAACAGGCTGCCGCAGAAGGCACGCACAAGGAGCGCACTCAGACCTGAGCCACCGACGTCGCCCGTCCGCGTTCGTGGGGCACACCGTCGGCTCGGCGCCAACCGCCTCGACCGGGCCGCGGACGAGGTGGTAACCCGTGCCTGCGTCCGCTACTACAATCGAACGTATGTTCGAGGTGGCGGTGTCGCCGGTGGTGCGGCTGGCCGACGCGGTGCCGCCCGCCGGGCGCTCCGAGTGGCTGCTCGCCCGGGCGACCGCGCGCCCGCCGGGGCCGGACGCGATGCGGCTGCTCGCCGC
>DATGDX010000297.1:0-7606 GCA_035310665.1 Mycobacteriales bacterium
CCTGGCTCACCCCACCTGGTGCAACCACCGGACCGGGGCGCCCTCGCCGGCGTGCCGGTAGACCTCCAACTCCTGGTCCCAGGGGGTGCCGAGCAACCGCTCCAGCTCGGCCGCGAGCTCGGCGCTGTCGTCGGCCGCCGCGAGCAGCGCGCGTAGCCGCCCCTCGCCGACGAGGACGTCGCCGTTGGCGCTCATCGGGGTGCGGAACAGCCCCAGGGCGGGCGTGTAGGCGTACCGCTCCCCGTCACAGCCCGCGCTGGGCTCCTCGGTCACCTCGAAACGCAGCAGGCGCCAGCCGTTCATCGCGCGCGCGATGCGGGCCGCGGTGCCGGGAGGCGCCTGCCAGCAGCACTCTGCGCGCAGCGTCGAGCCGCCGGCCGGCTGCGCCGCCCACTCCAGCCGCGGGCTCATGCCGAGCACGTCGGCGACTGCCCACTCGACGTGCGGGCACAGCGCCGCCGGCGCGGAGTGGACGTAGAGCACGCCACGAGCGGTCACCGAGACCTCCAGGGGGAGCGGGCGAGGGTCGCCTTCCCCTGCGTCCTCGTCCGGGCCCTGGTCCCTGGTCCCTAGTCCCTGGTCACCGCCTGCGCTGTGTTCCATTCTGCCTCACAGGCCTCATCGGTACCAGTCGCGTGTTCGGCCGGACGCCGCATCCAGACACCAGGGGCACGCGGCGGAGCCACTCGCCCGGGAGCCGCTCACCCCGCCAGCGCGGTCGCCAGCAGGACGATCCCGACCGACCCGGCCAGGGTCGCCACGGCCAGCACGCGCCCGGTCACCGGCCTGTCCCGCGCAACCGCGAGCCCGTGCAGCCCGGAGAGCAGGAGCACGACGGCGACCAGGACCAGCTTGGCGGCGAGCGTGCGACCGTAGCTGTCCTCTCCCAGGTGCGTCCACCGAACGCCATCGCCGGCCGCCAACACGAGCCCGGTGAGCACCTGCACGGGGAGGAACACCAGCAGCGTGAACAGCCCGAAGCGGCGGCCGACCTCGCGCCCGATCGGCGCACGCTGCTCGGCGCCGAGCCGCGCGCGCAGCACGGGCAGCACGAGCCCGGACAGCACCAGCTGCCCACCGACCCACAGCGTGGCACCGAGCACGTGGAGGAACCGGACGAGCGTCCACTCGGTCAGGAGCACGGGGGAAGGTTACGGTCGCCGCGACTCGATCTACCGGCGCCACCACTGGATGGTCGTGGCGGGATTGGGACACGACGGACGCCCGATGGTCGTGAGCGAGCAGGGCAGGCGGCACTATTCCAGCAGGAGCAGCCCCATCCCGGTGTTAGCGCTCGGGCCCATCCGTGGGGGCGCGAGTCGGCAGCAGCCGCCCGAGGGACTCGAGAGCGGCGGGCGAGGGGCTCGCGGCCGACCGGTTGGCCCGCTGGAGCTCGCGGAAGACCTCCTCGCGGTGAACGGCGACCTCTCGCGGCGCCTGGATGCCGAGACGGACCGTGTCACCGCGAACCTCGAAGACGGTGACGACGACGTCCTGACCGATCATGACGCTCTGTCCCGCCTTGCGGGTCAGCACGAGCACGGCCGCTCCCTCCCGCCGGGACAGCATTCGCGACCGGCCGCCCAGGCTAGGCGCCCACGATAAGCCCAACGGTCACGATCTGGTGAGGGGCGCACGCATGGAGTGACTGCCGGTGTCGAGGACGATCTGTTCCGCGCGGCGGGTGCGGGCGTTGACCACGACGGGCGCGAGCAGGTTCGCGGTCGCGTCCTCCACCCGGTCGGGCAGCGTGACGATGACGAGCAGCAGGGCGTCGGAGGGGTCGGTGAGCCCGAGCCGGTCGGCGTCCGCGTCGGGGATCTCCGGGGCGTAGTCCGGAAAGAGCGCGTGCGGCGCGGCGACGAGGAACTCGAGGCCCTCGGTGTCGAGGCAGCGCAGCAGGAACAGCCCGAGGCCGGGCTCCCCCCACTCGACGAGGGCGAACCGGTGGGCGTCGGGGAAGCCGAAAAGCCCGGCAGGAAGGTCCAGGGCGGGCAGATCGACCGCGGCGGGAGCGGACACGGCGTCCTTTCTAGCGCAGGAAGTCTCGAGCGCAGGAGGTGTCTAGCGCAGGAAGTCGAGGAGGGAGGGTTGGATGACGCGGGCGGTCACCCCGAGGGCGGCCTTGTACGCCATCTCCTGCATCTGCAGGTCGACGATCGTCTTCGGCAGGTCGATGTCCTCGACCTCCGACAGCGAGGACCGCACGGTGAGCAACTGGTCGTTCGCCTTCTGCTGCAAGGTCTCCACCCGGTTGTACCGCGCGCCGATCGTGGCGAGCGCGCCCCTCATTCGTTCGGCGCTCGTGTCGAGCTCGCCGAGCCGTGCGTCCAGCGCGCCCGTCGCGTCGCTGCGCAGGTCTGTCGCCAGTTTCGCGAGCACGTCGAAGACGGAGCTCCCGTCGGGTCCGAACACCTCGGGACCGGTCAGCGTGAACGGCACCGTGACGCCGGCGGCGAGCGTGCGGTTGATGGGGGTGGCGTCGCCGCGGTAAGTGCCGGTGTCGGCGTACGCCGCGTCGGCGGGGGAGGCGCCGGCGAACACCAGCCGGTTCCCGTATCGCGTGTTCGCCACCTCCAGCAGCGCGGCCCGCAGGTTGTCGACCTCGCTGGCCGTCGCCTGCCGGGCCTCGGCGCCGATCGCGCCGGACTGGGCGCCGATGGTCAGCTCCCGTGCGCGCCGCAGCGTGTCGAGCGCGGACTGCAGGACGGTGTCCGCGGTGCCGAGCCATCCGAGCCCGTCGTCGGCGTTCCGCGCGTACTGCTCGGTGCGCGCCATCTCCGAGCGCAGCCGCAGCGCCGTGACCGTCCCGCCGGGCGAGTCCGACGGGCGGTTGATCTGCCGCCCGGTCGACATGCGCTCCTGGGTGTCCTGCAACCGGGCGAGGCTGCGCTGCAGGCCGTTGACCATCAGGGCGGAGCCGCTGCGGTGCGTGACCCGGAAGGTGGCGGTCATTTCTGCTCCTAGCGCCCGACGAGGCCGGTGCGGTTGATCAGTGTGTCCAGGGTTTCGTCGATGGCGGTGAGGACGCGGGCGGCACCCTCGTAAGCGCGCTGGAACGCGACGAGGTTGGTCATCTCCTCGTCGATGTTGACGCCCGAAGCGGAGGTCCGCGCCAGGTCGACCTGCTCGGTGACCGTGCGCTGCATGTCGAGGTGGCGTTTGACACCCTGCGCCTGCACGCCCAGGTCGACCACCAGCGTCCGGTAGACCTCGTCCGGGGCGCCGGCTCCGCGGGCGTTGGCCAGCTCGCCGATAGCCGCCGCGTTGTCGCCGTCCAGCGACGGCCCGCTCGCCCCGGGAGACCGGGAGGCGGCCGCGATCGCGTCCGGCCCGGCGACCGCGACGGCGAGGGTGCGTGCGCTCGTGCCCCAGCCGGTGCTGCGCGTTGACCGAGTCGCGCAAGGCCACCGCGACCGCGTCGACGCGGTCCCGAAGCCCCGGCAGCACCGTGTTCACCGCGTCGAGGATCCCGGCGAGCTCCCCGCCGCCGACGGGGACCGCGGAACCGCTCGGGCCGTCCTTCTCCCACCGCACCACCATCGCCGGCGCGCGCGATCCGTCGGCCGCGGCGGCGGGAGCGGCGGCGAGGTCGGAGGGAGCGGTGGTCGTCAGGCGCTCGGCGTTGGCGCCGGAGACCAGGGTGGCGCCGCCGACCTGGACGTCGACGGTGCCCGACGCCCCGGGGGTGGCGGTCGCGCCCACGAGCTGGCCGAGCCGCAGCACGAGTTGGTCGCGCTGGTCGAGCAGGTCGTTGGGGGCGAGCCCGCCGTCGGTCGCGTTCGCGATCGCCTTGTTGAGCGTGGCGACGGAGGCGGCGGTCGCGTTGACCTCCTCCACGAGCGCCCGCGCCTGGTCGGTCGAGCTGCGCCACAACGCGGCCAGCCCGTCGCCGGTGGCCGCGAGCCCGCCGGTCATGAGGCGCCCGCGCTCGAGGAGCTGGGCCCGCGAGGCCGGCGAGTCGGGGGCATTGGCGACGTCCTCCCAGCCGGACCAGAACGCTCCGAGCTGCGCCTGCAGCCCGCTCTCCCCAGGTTCCCCGAACAGGTCCTCCACGTGCGCGTAGATCGTCTGTAGCGTGTCGAGCCGGGACTGCTCGCCGTGTTCGCGCAGCCGTCTTCCCCTCCCGGGTCGAGGACGTCGCGGAGGGCGACCTCGTCGTGGCCGGACCGCCGGACGCCGTCACCCGCGACCCCGGATCCGAGGTCTTCGTGTCGTGGGCGGGCGAGCGGGGACGGCTCGAACAGTCGGCCCGGCTCGTCGCCGACCAGGCCGGGCCGCAACGGAGGTGGCGGGTTCGGCTGGAGGGCGAGGTACGCCGCTCCAACCGGCGCAACTACGTCCGCGCCTCGGTCGCGTTCCCGTTGACCGTGTCGACGCCGGGCATGACCTTCGCAGGTTCCGGCCTGGACGTGAGGGGGGGCTGCGCTGCCGGCTCCCCAAGCCGAAGGACCAGAAGGACCAGGACGCGCAGGGCAGCCGGGCGCTCGCCGCGCTGGACGGGCAGGTCACGGTGCGGTTCACGCTCGAGGGCGAGGAGTTCACGATGCCCGGGACGGTCGTGCGCACGATCCCCGTCGAGGGCGGCGGGCGCGAGCTCGGCATCCGCTTCGTCGGCGTCACCCGGGGGTCCGCGGACTCGATCCGCCGGGCGGTCTTCGCGGTCGAGCGCCGACAGCGGGCGGCGGGGGTGCTCGGATGAGCGGAATGCTCCTGACGAGGGGGGTGCTGGGATGACCTGGGCACGACACCTGCCGACCGTCGTGCTGGGAGCGCTCGCGCTGTGGTGCCCCGCGCTGCTCCAGCTGCTCGCCGGCAACCTCGACCTCCCCACCGCCGCGCTGCGCTTCGCGGGTGCGTTCACGGCGCTGGCGCTCGGCGTCGAGGCCGTGGGCCGCCTCGTCGAGCGTTACCGCGAGGCGGTGGCCCGGGTGCCGCAGCGGCGGGCGGAGGACCGGGTCGTCGACGGCACGCTGGCGACGGCAGGCCCCGGGGCGGAGCCGGAGTAGCCGCGGTCGTCGCCGCGGTCGCCGCCGGCCCACCGCGGCGCCTGGGCAACCCCACGGTGCGGCTGGTGGGATGGGGCCGTGACCGAGCCATGGACCTTCGGCGGCGAGAGCGTCAGCCTGGGCCGCGCCACCGGCACGGTGATCCTGGTCGAGGAGACGTCGTTCTGCCTGTCGGGTCGCAGCGGCGACATCCACCGGGGAACCCCGCACGGGTTGTTCTTCCTCGACACCCGGCTGCTGTCGCGGCTCGAGCTCTCCGTGAACGGCGAGCCGCCCGAGCCGCTGACCGTGTCCGTCCCCCTCCCCTTCGCGGCGACCTTTGTCGGACGGGTCACCCCGCGCCCCGGGCGCGCGGACAGTTCGCTGCTCGTGCTGCGCCGGCGGTACGTCGGACGGGGGATGCGCGAGGACGTCGTGCTCCGCAACCACGGGACGAAGGAGGTCGCGGTCCAGATCGAGCTGCGCGTCGGCGTCGACTTCGCCGACCTGTTCGCGGTGAAGGAGAGCCGCGTCCGGCCCGCCGGCGAGCACGTGACCGAGACCGGTGTCGGGGAGCTCGTCTACCGCGACCACGCCGAGGGCACCGAGCGCGCCGTCCACCTGCGACTGTACCCGGCGGGCACGGTGGAGCCCGGGCTGGTGACCTGGCACGTGCGGGTGCCGGCGGGCGGCGAGTGGGCGACCTGCCTCGAGCTGACGGTCGAGACGCAGGGGACACCGGTGGAGCCCCGGCACCGCTGCGGGACGCCGGTGGACGAGGGGGCGTCGCTGGTCCGGCTGCGCGCCTGGCACGCCGAGGCGCCCCGCGTCGTCACCGACTTCGCGCCGCTGCGCGAGGCGGTCGACCGGTCGATCGCGGACCTGGGCTCGCTGCGGTTGTTCGACCCCGAGCGCCCCGGGCGGGCCGTGGTGGCCGCCGGCGCGCCGTGGTTCATGACGCTGTTCGGACGCGACTCGCTGCTCACGGCGTACATGTCCCTGATCGCCGACCCCACCCTCGCGGTCGGCGTCCTCGAGACGCTGGCGGGTCTGCAGGGCACGGTGGTGGACCCGGCCACGGAGGAGGAGCCGGGCCGGATCCTGCACGAGGTGCGCCCAGGCGCGGGCAGGTCGCTCGGCGCCGGGGCGACCGTCTATTACGGAACGGTCGACGCGACCCCCCTGTTCGTCGTGCTGCTCGGCGAGCTGCGTCGGTGGGGGCTCGGCGGGGAGACCGTGCAGCGGCTGCTCCCGCACGCCGACCGTGCGCTGGAGTGGGTGGAGCGCTACGGCGACCGCGACGGCGACGGGTTCGTCGAGTACGAGCGGCTCACCGAGCACGGGCTCGCCAACCAGGGCTGGAAGGACTCCTGGGACGGGATCCCCTTCGCGGACGGCGAGCTGGCGCGGCCGCCGATCGCGTTGGCGGAGGTCCAGGGCTATGTGTACGCCGCCTACCTCGCCCGCTCCTACTTCGCCGACGAGGACGGCGACGCCGAGCTCGCCGACCACTGGCGGCGCCGGGCGGCGGACCTGAGGGAACGGTTCAACGAGCGGTTCTGGATCCCCGAGCGCGGTTACTTCGCGCTCGCGCTCGACGGGGACAAACGACCCGTGGACGCGCTGGCGTCCAACATGGGCCAGTGCCTGTGGACCGGGATCGTCGACGCCGGTAAGGCCGGGGCCGTCGCCCGGCACCTGCTGAGCCCGCAGATGTTCAGCGGATGGGGGGTTCGCACGCTTGCGACGTCGATGGCGTCGTACAACCCGCTGTCCTACCACTGCGGTTCGGTCTGGCCCCACGACAACGCGCTGATCGTCGCCGGGCTGGTCCGCTACAGCTTCCTCGCCGAGGCGCACCGCGTGGCGATGGCGATGCTGGCGGCCGCGGCGGCCGACGACGGGCGCCTGCCCGAGCTGTTCGCCGGGCTCGACCGCCACGAGGTGCCGGTGCCGGTGCCCTACCCCACCTCCTGCTCCCCGCAGGCCTGGGCCGCCGCCGCCCCCCTGGAGTTCCTGCGCCTGCTGCTGCGCCTGGACCCCGCGGTGCCGCACGGCAGCGTCCGGCTGGCGCCGGCGTTGCCGGCCCCGCTCGCGCGGCTGCACGTCACCGACGTGCGCGTCGGATCGGGACGGATGCAGATCCGCGTCGATCAGCGAGACGTCGCGGTCAACGCCCCGGACGGTCTCGCCGTGGTCCGGGAGGCCCGCTCGCCCGAGCCGCGCGCGGTCAGGACAAGAGGAACTCGAACAACTTCAGGTGGTCCCTGACCATGCGCTGCGTCGAGAACCGCTCCTCCACCGCGGCGCGGCACTTCGACCGGTCGAGGGCGGGGACCTGCGCAACGCGGGCCGCCATGTCGGCGACGTTGCTGCAGAGGAAGCCGGTCACCCCGTCGTCCACGATCTCCGGCGCGGCACCGTGCGGGAAGGTGAGCACCGGCGTCCCCGCGGCGAGCGCCTCCACCATGACCAGGCCGAACGGCTCGGGCCACGCGATCGGGTTGACGAGCGCGAGCGCGTCGTCGAGCAGTTGCTGCTTGTGCGCGCCGCCGACCTCGCCGACGTACTGCACCTCGGCGCCGAGCAGCGGCTCGACGTGCTCCTCGAAGTACGCG
>DATGDX010000298.1:0-7818 GCA_035310665.1 Mycobacteriales bacterium
CGGTAGGTGCCCACCGTGATCGTCACGGTCGACCCCGATGCCGCCGCCCCGGTCGGTTGCTGGGCCAGCACTTGGCCGTCCTGGTCACGGTTGGCCGTGTCCCGCGACCGCACGTCGACGGTGAACCCGGCTCGCTCGAGCACCCCCTCCGCGTCGGTGCGTCGCTGACCGACGACGTACGGGACACCGGCCTTGCCGCTCGCCACCACGAGGGCGACCTTCGTCCCGGTCGCCACCTCGGTGTCGGCGGGCGGGTCGGTCGACAGCACGCGACCGGCCTTCTGGTCGGAGTCCTTCTGGGTCACCGCCCCGGCCGCGAGCCCCGCGCGTCGCAGTGTGTCCCGCGCGGTCTCCACCGGCAGTCCCACGACGTTCGGAACGCCGACCAGCTGGGGACCGCCGGAGACGGTGAGGTCCACGGCCGTCCCGGTGCGCACCCCGGTGCCCGCCTCCGGGCTCTGGTCGATCACGGTTCCGGACGGCTTGGGATCGGTGCGCTCGTCGACGGTGCCGACCCGCAGCCCCGCGCTCTGCAGGCGGGTGCGCGCCACGTCCAGCGGGGCGTCGACGACGGTGGGGACCTGGGTCGCCGACCCGGCGCCGAGGCCTCGGAGCACGCGGGGGCCGAGCAGCGCCACCGCGGTGCCGAGCAGGGCGAGGACGGCGAGCGCGAGCAGCGCGTAGCCGGCGACCCGCCAGCCGCGCCCGCGGGCGGCGTCCGCGGGCGCGGGCGGCGGCGCGTACGTCGGCAGGGTCGCGGTCGGCGCGGGCCCGATGCGCTGGGTCGCCCCGTCGTAGGCGAGGATCGGGGTGGCGTGCACCGGCTGCCCGGACAGCGCGCGCTCGATGTCGGCGGCCATCTCGGCGGCGCTCTGGTAGCGGTTGGCCGGGTTCTTGGCCATGGCCTTGAGCACCACCGCGTCCACGCCCGGGGGCACGTCCTGGTTGACCCGCGACGGGGGCAGCGGGTCCTCGCGGACGTGCTGGTAGGCGATCGCGACCGGCGAGTCGCCGGTGAACGGCGGGCGGCCGGTGAGCAGCTCGTAGAGCAGGCAGCCGGCCGAGTACAGGTCACTGCGCGCGTCGACGGCCTCGCCCCGGGCCTGCTCCGGGGACAGGTACTGCGCGGTGCCGATCACCGTCGCGGTCTGCGTCATCGTCGCCCCGGCGGTGGCCGCGCGGGCGATGCCGAAGTCCATGACCTTCACGGCGCCGGCGTCGGTCAGCATGACGTTACCGGGTTTGATGTCCCGGTGGACGATCCCCTGCCGGTGGCTGTACTCCAGCGCGGTCAGGACCTCCGCCGTCACCTCGAGCGCCCGGGTCCAGTGCAACCGGCCCTCGCCGGCCAGCACGTCGCGCAGCGTCCGCCCCTCGACGAACTCCATGACGATGTACGGCACGGGCCGGCCGTCGAGGGTGTCCTCCCCGGTGTCGTACACCGCCACGATCGCCGGGTGGTTGAGCGCCGCGGCCGACTGCGCCTCCCGCCGGAACCGCGCCTGGAACGACGGGTCGCGGGCCAGGTCGACGCGCAGCGTCTTGACCGCGACTTCTCGCCCGAGACGGATGTCGCGGCCGCGATGCACCTCGGCCATGCCGCCGTAGCCCACGATCTCGCCGAGCTGGTAGCGGCCGGACAGCATCCGGGGTGGCAGCGGGGCGGCGGTCTCCACCGGGGTCTCCGCCGGGGTCTCCACCGGGGGCACGAAGGGGGGCGGCCCGGCGGGTGCCCCGGCGGGCGTCCCGGCGGGTGGCGGGCTGAGGGGTTCGGTCATGGGGGGTCAGGTAATCCTTGGAGGTCGCCGGCCTGGCGCCACGTCCACTGCATACGGTAGCGGTGAAACGGGTGCGGCGCGGGTGAGGTGACCGTTCGAGCAGCTGGGGTGCCCCGCGAACGCGTCGCTGCCCGGAGCTCCGTCACTGCCCGAGTAGGGCCGCTATCACATCTCTCGCGATCGGCGCCGCGACCCGCCCACCGGTCGCCTCCGACCCCACCGAACCGCCGCCCTCGACGAGGACCGCGACCGCGACCTGCGGGGCCTCGACCGGGGCGAAGCCGAGGAACCACGCGTGCGGCGGCGCCCCCTCGCCGTGCTGGGCCGTGCCGGTCTTGCCGGCGACGCTGATACCGGGCACCTGCGCGGCGGCGCCGGTCCCGCGCTCCACGACCAGCCGCATCATCGCCGTGAGCTGTTCCGCGACCGCCGGGGACACCGCCCGCGACAGCACCTGCGGCTGGGTCCGGCCGAGCACCGCGAGGTCCGGGCCCTGCACCTCCGCGACGAGGTACGGCTTCATGACGCTGCCGCGGTTCGCCACCCCCGCCGCGATCATGGCCGCCTGCAGCGGCGTCAGGCGCACCTCGTACTGCCCGATCGCGGACAGCGCCGTCTGCGGACGGTCGACCGAGGCGGGGAAGACGCTGCGCGCGACGGCGAGCGGGATGCGGTAGGTGGTGTTCACCCCGAACGCCTCCGCCTGCTCGCGCAGCCGGTCCGCGCCGACCCGCAGCCCGAGAGCGCCGAACGCCGTGTTGCACGAGATGCGCAGCGCGTCGGCGAGCGTGGACGTCGCCCCGCCGCAGCTTCCGCCGCCGAAGTTGCGCAGGACGCGAGTGGTCAACGGCAGGGGGAGCTGGGTCGGCGAGGGGATCCGGGTCTGCGGGTCGTAGTCGCCGCTGGACAGCGCCGCGGCGGCGGTGACGACCTTGAAGGTCGACCCGGGCGGGTAGGTGCGGGAGATCGCCCGGTTGAGCAGCGGGTCGTCCGGCGCCGCGGACAGCCGGGCGTAGTTCGCCCGGATCTCCCCCGGGTCGTGGCTGGAGAGCACCGACGGGTCGAACGACGGCGAGGAGACCATCGCGAGGATCGCGCCGGTGGACGGGTCGAGCGCCACGACGGCGCCCCGCTTGCCCCGCAACGCGTCGTACGCCGCCCGCTGCACCCTCGAGTCCAGCGTCAGCACGACGGCCCCGCCCTGCGGCGTGCGCCCGGTGACGAGGTCGCCGAGGCGGCGCACGAACAGCCGCTCGTCCTCGCCGGAGAGCACGTCGTTCTCCGCGCGCTCGATGCCAGTGGCGCCGTAGACGAGCGAGTAGAACCCGGTGACGGGGGCGTAGACCTCGCCGCCCGGGTAGGTGCGCAGGTACTTCAGCCGGTCGCCGGTCGCCCGTGACCGCGCGACCGCGCTGCCGGCGGCGACGATCGGGCCGCGCTGGCGTTCGTACTCCCGCAGCAGCACCCGGGCGTTGCCCGGCCTGTTGCGCAGATCGTCCGCCTGCACGACCTGGATGTAGTTGGCGTTGAGGATGAGCAGGCCGAACAGGCCGAGGATCGCCACCGCGACCCGGCGGATCGGGCGGTTCACCGGATCCCCACGACCTGCGTCGCGGCCTCGTCGGGGGCGGGGCGGGCGAGCGGCGGCGGTCGGCGGGCCGCGTCGGAGATCCGCAGCAGCAGCGCGACGAGGGCCCAGTTGGCGACCAGCGACGACCCGCCGTAGGACAGGAACGGCATCGTGAGCCCGGTCAGCGGGATCAGCCGGGTCACCCCGCCGGCGACGACGAACACCTGCAGGGTGAGCGCGACCGCGAGCCCGGTCGCGAGCAGCTTGCCGAACGGGTCGCGGACCGCCAGCGCCGTGCGCAGCCCCCGCTCGACGACGAGGACGTAGAGCAGCAGCAGCGCCATCAGTCCGGCGAGCCCGAGCTCCTCCCCGACGGTCGCGACGATGAAGTCCGTCTTCGCGAACGGCACCATGTCCGGCCGGCCCTGCCCGAGCCCGGTCCCGAGCATGCCGCCGGTCGCCAGCCCGATCAGCGCCTGCGCGAGCTGGTAGCCGTTGCCGGACGCGTCCGCGAACGGGTCCAGCCAGATCGCGACGCGCGCCTCGACGTGCGGGAACAGCCGGGCCGCGACGGCGGCGCCGGAGACGAACAGCAGGACCCCGATGAGCAGCCACGACCAGCGTTCGGTGGCGATGTAGAGCATCACCACGAAGATCCCGAAGAACAGCAGGCTGCTGCCCAGGTCGCGTTCGAGGATCAGCACCCCGAGACTGGCCAGCCACGCGACGACGACGGGGCCCAGGTCGCGCCCGCGCGGCAGGTCCAGGCCGAGCACGCGGCGGCTCGCGAGGGCGAGCACGTCCCGCTTCGCGACGAGGTAGCCGGCGAAGAACACCATCAGCGCGAGCTTCGCGAACTCGCCGGGCTGGATCGAGAACCCGGCGAAGCGGATCCAGATCCGGGCGCCGTTGACCTCGCTGATGCTCGCCGGCAGCAGCGCGGGCAGCGCCAGCAGCCCGAGCCCGGCGAGCATCGCCGTGTAGGTGTAGCGCTGGAGCCGGCGGTGGTCGCGGACCGTGACCAGCACGAGGACGAACAGCGCGACCCCGACGCCGGTCCACACGAGCTGCAGGGACGCGTCGGTGCGTGGCACGGCGCGCCCCAGGGCGCGCGCTCGTTCGGCCGCGGCGACGTCGAGGCGGTGGATGAGCACCAGGCCGAGCCCGTTGAGCAGCGCGACGACGGGCAGCAGGACCGGATCGGCGTACGGCGCGACGAGCCGCACGACCACGTGCGCGGTGCCGAACAGGACCGCGAGCGCGGCGGCGGACGAGGCCAGGTCGGCGGGGACGGCGCCGCTGCGGGCGAGCCCGACCGCGGTGTACGCCGCGCTCACCAGCCCGAGCGCGAACACCAGCAGGCCGAGCTCGACCCCGCGGCGGGTGGACGGTGAGGGGGTGGGTGAGGACGTGACCGTCTCCGCGCTCACGAAGCGGCTCCCACGAGGCACGGCGGGCGGGTCGGGGTAGGGGTCGGGGCGGGGGCCGGTCGCGGGCGCGTGGCGCGCGGGGCCGCTCCGGTGGGGGGCCGCACGGGGGGCCGCACGGTGGGGGGCCGCGGGGCGCCGCACGCCTGCTCGCGCAGCCGGGCCGCGATGCTCCGGGCCCGGCGCAGGCTGCCCGCCTCGATGCCCTGCTCCACCCGCTCCCGCTCGAACGCCGACAGCGCCGCCGCCGCCACCCCGGTCCGCTCGTGCACCTGCGACAGCCGGACCCCGCCGACGGACCCCTCCACGCCCCGGAAGATCACGATCTCCCCGCGGTCGAGGGCCACGTAGTACTGCGACCGCGCGTACGCCAGGCCCGCGCCGGCGACGGCGCCGACGACGGCGAGCACGAGCAGGACGACGAGCAGCGGGCCGCGCCAGCTCGCCGCGCCTCCCCGCCCCCCGCGGCCCCGCCGGCGTCCGCGGGGGGCGGGGATGTCCTCGGGTTGCACGTGCTCGCGCGCTCCCCCGGGTGCCGCCGCCGCGCGCGCCGCCGGGCTGTCGCCCGGCGCGGCCTCCTCGGCCGGCAGGCCGTTCACCCGCGCCGCGGCACCCCCCACGAGCGGGGCCTCGTCGGCGGGTTCGCCGTCCTCGACCACGTCGGCGACCACGCAGCTGACGTTGTCCGGGCCGCCGCCGCGCAGGGCGAGGTCGACGAGTCGGTCGACAGCCGTGCGCGGATCGCCCGTTGCCAGGGTGGCCCTGATCGTCTCCTCGCTGACCACCCCGGACAGCCCGTCGGTGCACAGCAGGTACCGGTCACCGGCACGCACCTCCCGCACCGACAGGTCCGGCTCGATCGCGTCCCGCCCGTCGAGGGCGCGGGTGAGCAGCGAGCGCTGCGGGTGATGATCCGCCTCCTCCGCCGTGATCCGGCCCTCGTCCACCAGGCTCTGCACGAACGTGTGGTCGCGGGTGATGAGCTCCAGCCTGTTGTCGCGCAGCAGGTACGCGCGGGAGTCGCCGATGTGCGCGAGCCCCAACCGGCCGCCGTCCGTCAGCACGGCGGTGACCGTCGTGCCCATCCCCTCGAGCGCGCCGTCGGTCTCCGCCATGTCCTGCAGTTCGTCGTTGGCGGTGGCCAGCGCCGCGCGCAACGCGCCGAGCAGGTCCGTGGGTGGCACATCGTCGTCGAGGGGCGCCAACGCCGCGATCACGACTGCGCTCGCGACCTCCCCCGCGGCGTGCCCGCCCATCCCGTCGGCGACGGCGAGCAGCCGCGGCCCGGCGTACAGGGAGTCCTCGTTGCCGTCGCGAAGCAGCCCCACGTCGGACCGGGCGGCGTAGCGCAGCGACAGGGTCACTTGCGCAGCTCCAGCACGGTCTTCCCGATGCGGATCGGGGTGCCCGGTCCGACCGGCGTGGGCCCGGTCACCTTGTCGCGCTCGACGTACGTCCCGTTCGTCGACCCCATGTCCTCCAGCAGCCACCGCCCGTCCCGCGGAACGAGCCGCGCGTGCCGCGACGACGCGTAGTCGTCGGTGAGAACGAGCGTCGAGTCCGGTGCCCGGCCGATCGTGAGTGGAGCCTCGCCCAGCTCCACGCTGGTGCCGGCCAGCGGGCCCTGCACGACGACGAGCCGCTTCGGGGCGTTGCGCCGGCTCACCGGCTTGGCCGTCCTCGCCCGGGGCGGGCGAGCGCCGCTGGTCGTGCGCCACCCGCCGGGCGCCGCCACGCGCGCCGGCCCGAACAGATCGTTGCGGATCACCCGGACGGTCACCAACACGAACAGCCAGAGCAACGCGAGAAAGCCGATCCGGATGAGGAAGAGGGTCAGCTCCGGCATCAGGGGGGGTCGGCCTCTCCGGTACGAAGGACGAGCGTAGTGGAACCGACCCGAATCCGGTCACCGTCGCGCAGCTCGGTCTCGGTCACGCGGGTCCCGTTCACGAGCGTGCCGTTGGTCGACCCGAGGTCGCGCAGTCGCACCCGGTGGCCGTCGTGGCGCAACTCCACGTGGCGCCGGGACACACCGGGGTCCGGGAGGCGGACGTCGCAGTCGGTGGCACGGCCGATCACGACGGTGGGCTTGTCGAGGACGTGCGCGGGCCCGGCGCCGGCCGGGACGTGGCCCCCGGGGGCGGCGTAGAGCCGCGGGGCGCGCGTGGCGGTGGCGCGGGGGCGGTCGACCGACACCGGCCCGGGCACCGCGCTGCTGCGGACCCGAAACATGCCGGTGTCCAGGTCGTCGGCCTGCTCCAGGGTCACCCCGACCGGGCCCACGAACGTGTAGTGCTGGTCGTCCGCGTGCTCGCGGACCATGCTCGCGAACTCGGCCCCGAGGGCCTCCTCGTACGGTGCGAGCCGCGCGTGATCGGTCGGGCCGAGCTCGACCGCGAAGCTGTTGGGAACGAGGGTGCGGCCGGCGGCGACGATGGCGGCCTTCTCGTCCAACTCGCGCTGCAGCGCCGCGGCCACCTCGACGGGCTGCACCTCGGCGCGGAAGGCCCGCGCGAACGCGCCCTCGACGAGCGACCCGAGTCGGCGCTCGAAGCGCTGGAGGACTCCCACGCGGCGTTCCCTTCCCCGTGACACCGTGATCGTATCGGCTGCGCACCGGCCCGGCCCGAGTCTGCCGTGTTAGCCTGACGATTCGCGTCGGGGCGAGTGGCGGAATGGCAGACGCGCACGGTTCAGGTCCGTGTGTCCGGAAGGACGTGGGGGTTCAACTCCCCCCTCGCCCACGCGTTCCTCGCGGACCTTCCAGTCGGCCCAACGGCCTCGACCACTTCACGCCCGTCACCGCCGCGGGCCCCACGTCCGCACGTGGCGGCCGCCGAGCACCGTCGTTCCGGCGCGCGTGGTGGCGACGACCCGCCACTCGTACCGCGTGCCGGGCGCCAACCCGGTCAGCCGCAGCCGCACGTGCTTTGCCCAGCCCAGCGGCGGCACGGACAGCCCGCCAGCGGTTCGCGGTGCCCCACTCGACGCGCACAGTGGCCGGCAGCCCGTGCGGCTTGACCCAGGCGTGCACGACCGCGGA
>DATGDX010000299.1:0-4162 GCA_035310665.1 Mycobacteriales bacterium
TCGCCGCCCGGTGGGGAGCCGTCGGGCCGTACGACGTAGTGCACCGGACGGCACGGGTCGTAGGCGACGGGTTGGTGCGAGCCGGGCTGCAGCTGCGAGAAGGCGTACGGCGCGGCCGTGACCGGGACCCCAGGTGGCCGATGCAGCGGGTGGGTCTGCCGGTCCGCGGGAGGCGGGGGAGCGGTCAGCGCGGCGACCCGATGCGCCTGGACCGCGGTGGCCAGCCAGACGACTGCGGCGACCGTGAACAGGACGAGGGCTGCGGCAACCCTGTGCACCCCCCGCCGGGTTGCCGCCGCCCTCACGCCCGGTCCATCGGCAACGGTTACTCATCGTGAAGTTCTCTTGTCCACCCTTGGGTGGGTATGGCCACCGCCCTGGGTCGCCCAGCCGCCACCTGCGGTCGCTTGGCGTCACCCCGGCGCGGCAGCGACTGTCTCGGTGACGGCTTCGACGGCTCCGACCACGGGCGATCCGCGCCCTGGGGAGCCCTTCGACTCAGGGAGGATGCGATGCGACTCACGAGAGCGCACTGGCTCGTGGCGATCGTCGCGGTGATTGCCGGCGCCATCATCGCGTTCGCGTTGGTGACGCTGCGCTCGACGACGGCGGGGCCACGGCCCCCCTACGGTTCCTCGAACCCGGTCCCCCAGGCCAACGCGGCGACGTCGCCGCCTCCCGCCGCCGGCGTACCCGCCGCGCCGCGGCTGCTCACGCTCCCGAAGGCGCAGGGCATCGCGGAGCGCGCGGTGGGCGGGCGCAGCATCGAGATCGACCTCGACCACGAGGACACCGGCGCGACGTACGACGTGAAGGTCGTCCGCTCCGACGGGACGATCTACAAGGTGACCGTCGACGCGGTCAGCGGGCGGGTGCTCCGCACCAAGATCGAAGATTGAGCCGGCCGGCCGGCGGATGCGAGACGAGATGCTCGCCTCAGGCCAGCAGCCGCTTCACCTTCTCCAACTGCACCAGCACCGACCAGGTGACCTCGTCGACCGGCCGCGCGCCGTTGACCCGGACCAGCCGCTCGCGTCGGGCGTAGTAGTCCACCAATGGCACGGTCCGCTCGTCGTAGACCTCGAGCCGGTGCGCGATCACCTCCGCGGTGTCCTCCGCGCCGCGGCCGCGGGCCAGCAGCCGGCTGATGAGCACGTCGCGGGGAACGTCGAGATGAACGGCGACCTGTACGGCGACGCCGAGGTCGCGCGCCGTGGCGTAGGCCGTCTCGGCCTGGTCGATGGTGCGGGGAAACCCGTCGAGGACGTAACCGCCGCGCAGGTTGGCCGCCACGACCGGTTTGCGCAGCATGTCCATGACCACGGCGTCCGGCACGAGGTCCCCGCGTTCGACGTACTGCTTGGCGACCTGCCCCAGCGCGGTGCCCTCGCGCACGTGCTGTCGGAGCAGGTCGCCGCTGGAGATGTGGTCGATCCCGAAGTGCTTGGCGATGCGCTCCGCCTGGGTGCCCTTCCCGGCACCCGGCGCCCCGATCATCAGCAGTCGCACGTCGCCTCCCCAACCGTCGGGCGCCGCGGGTCAGCGCGCGGTCGGCGGAGGGACGATGGCATCGATCTGCGCGAGCTCGTCAGTGGTGGGGGTCCAGTCCGCCGCGGCCGCGTTGGTCTTGACCTGCTCCGCCGACGTCGCTCCCGCGATGACCGAGGCGCACCCGGGCTGCGCGGCGAGACCGGCGATCGCCACCTCGAGCAGCGAGCGGCCGTGCTCGTCGGCCCAGGCGGCGAGGGCTTCGATGCGGTCGAGCCGCTCCTCGGTCACGAGGTCGGGGCGCGTCGCGATCCGGCTCCCGCGCGGCAGGTCACGCCCTCGGCGCACCTTGCCGGTGAGCAACCCGTTGGCCAGCGGGAAGTACGGCAGCACGCCGAGACCGTAGCGTCGGGCCACCGGCACGACCTCGGCTTCCACGCCGCGGTCGAGCAGGGACCACTCGTTTTGCGCGGAGACGAACGCGGTCGTTCCGCGGAGGCGGGCGAGGAGGGCGGCCTCGGAGATCTGCCACGGGGCGAAGTTCGAATGGCCGACGTAGCGGACCGTGCCGTCACGGACGAGGGCGTCGAGGGCGTCGAGGGTTTCCTCGATCGGGGTCACCGGATCGGGGGTGTGCAACTGGTACAGATCGATGTAGTCCGTGCGCAACCGTCGCAAAGACGCGTGCACGGCCCGGCGGATGTAACTGCGACCGCCCTTGGCTCCCGCCGCCGGTCCGTAGCCCATGTCGCTGCGTTCGTGCCCGAACTTGGTGGCGAGGACGACCTCGTCCTGTCGACCGACGAGCACCTCGCCGAGCAGGGACTCGGATTCGCCGGCTCCGCCGTAGCTGTCCGCCGTGTCCAGCAGCGTCACGCCCGCGTCCAACGCGGCGTACACGACGGCGCGTGTCCCCTCCAGGTCCAGCCGCCTGCCGACGTTGTTGCACCCCAATCCGACGACGGACACCAGGAGCCCGGAGTCGCCCAAGGGTCGGTAGCGCACGCCCAGACTGTAGTCTGGGCGAGTCGCGAACAGGCCGCGACGCCCCGCCCCGATGCCGCGACGATGTGCTCCACGATCTGCAGCTGTCAGGCGCCGCGGCGGTGCCCGAGCAATGACCACGGGCGAGTGAGCAACAGCACGCGGATTTAACGCGGATGTGGTTGACAGGGGAGTCGATGACGGCTTGTGTTAAGGGTGCGACCGAACGTGACCGGAGACCGTAAGGAGGGACCGCACTCGAATCCTGATCCGCGACGCGTCACGTCCGTGACCGCGGCCTCAGGCGATCTCCCGACATCCGCACCACCGCACGTCCTCGCCGCTCGCGGGTCGCGTATCCGCGTCGCACGACGCCCGTCCGACTCGACCGACCACGCCCCGCCAGGTGTCGGCCATGGATCGTTACGTGCTCGGCCTACTCGACAACGTGCCCGTTCGGGAGGCGCACGCCCGACCGCCGGGGCGGGCCGCTCGTGCGCCGGTCCGCGTCGCCGCGGTCCTTCCCCGCCTCCCACCCCCTCGACCGGAGACAACATGACCCATTGCCTTCTCGACCGCCCGGCGACCGACGCCCGGCCCACGGCACGTGACTGGATCAGCGACTTCCTCGACTCCGCCGGTGACGGCTGGGACAGTGGTGCGGCGATCGACATGACCACGGACGCGGTCGACACGGCACTCGCGCACACCGACCGGCCCGTGCGGATGGCCGCTCACCGCGACGGCAGGGCCGCCGAGGTCCGCGTCTACGCGCACACCACGGGCCTGCCCAAGACGGAGTGGAGCGCGGGGTCCCCGCTCGTCGAGGACCTGCTGCCCCGGCTGCGCGACCGGACGCGGCACTGCGGGGCGGAAGTCCGATCACCCTCGACGGCGCGCAGACGATGATCTGGTTCGCGCTGCCGCGCAAGCCTCGACCGCTCGCGCGCCTGCGCCCCAAGTCCTGAGTCCGCGCCCGGCGTCGCCCGCACACCACGGCGCCCGCCCTACGATCCACGCGAGCGAAACGAGGGATCGAGGAATGGGCGCAGTGCACCCGTGGGTCGTCGTCGGCCTCGACAACGGGGGGACGAGCAACAAGGCCACGGTGCTCGACGCCGCCGGCCGCTTCCTCGTCGACCGGCTCGTCGAGACCCCGAGCCGGGTGCGGGAGGGACCCGAGGCCGCGCTGCGCGCTCTCGACGCGGCGCTGGGCCACGTGCTCGAGATCGCCGAGACGCCGCGAGCCGCGGTCCGCGCGGTGGGTCTCGACACCCCCGGTCCCGCGAGCGCCAACGGCGTCATCTCCTCCCGCGGCTCCACGAACTTCCTGCACCCGGCCTGGCGTGGGTTCGACGTCCGCGGGGCGCTCGAGGCCCGGCTGGGGCTGCCGGTCGTCTACAACAACGACGCTAACGCGGCGGCGCTGTACGCCCACCACGTGCGCTTCGGACCCCAGGCGGCGCAGCACTCGTCGGTCTCGGCGGTCGTCGGCACCGGGCTCGGCGGGGGAGTGATCGAGGCGGGCCGGATCGTGCGAGGAGCCGCGGGCATGGCGGGCGAGCTCGGTCACGTCCACATCCCGCTGCAGGGGTTGTTGGCCGACGGACAGCCGCTGCCCGAGTGCAACTGCGGGTTCATCGGCGACGCCGAGAGCGTGGCGTCGCTGACCGGGATCGAGAAGAACCTG
>DATGDX010000300.1:0-2017 GCA_035310665.1 Mycobacteriales bacterium
ACGGACGACGTGGTGGACCGCTGGGTCCCGATCCTCGAACGGCACCGGGTATCGCTCGTGCTGTCCGGCCACGACCACAACTACCAGCGCTTCGTCTCGCCGCGCGGGGTCACCTACGTGGTCACGGGAGGCGGCGGCGCCTCGCTGTACGACGTGGACCGCGACTGCACGGACGCGGTGCGGCAGGAGGCGCGCGCCAAGGCGTACCACTTCGTCGCGGTCGAGGTGCACGGGAGCGGGATGACCGTGACCGCCGTCGGGCAGGACGGCCGCGTCCTCGACACGGCCGTCCTGCCCGCGGCGCCCGGCCCTCGCTGAACCCCGCTGCGCGTCCCCCCGCGCCGAGGCTCAGACCCGGGTGACCGCCACGTCCTCGCGTTGGACCGCCTCGTCGGCCCCCACCGCCACCGAGCGCCGCTTCGAGACGACGACCGCGGTCACCAGGATCGCCAGCGCGACGAGCGCGATCGCGAAGCGCAGGAGGTCGTTCGCCTCGTCGCCGACGGCGAGCGCGACGACGGACGGGGCGATGAGCAGTGACACGAGGTTCATGACCTTGAGCAACGGGTTGATCGCCGGGCCGGCGGTGTCCTTGAACGGGTCGCCGACCGTGTCGCCGATGACCGTCGCGGCGTGCGCCTCGGAGCCCTTGCCGCCGTAGTGGCCCTCCTCGACGAGCTTCTTGGCGTTGTCCCACGCCCCGCCGGAGTTGGCGAGGAACACCGCCATGAGCGTTCCGGCCGCGATGGCGCCGGCGAGGAAGGCGCCGAGCGGCGCGTAGCCGAGGAAGAACCCAACCGCGATCGGCGTCATGATGGCCAGCAGGCCCGGCGTGGCGAGCTCCCGCAGCGAGTCCTTGGTGCAGATGTCGACTACCCGCCCGTAGTCCGGCCGCTCGGTGAAGTCCATGATCCCGGGCTTGGTGCGGAACTGCTCGCGGACCTCGAAGACGACCCGACCGGCCGCCCGGCCCACCGCATTGATCGCGAGCCCGGAGAACAGGAACACCACGGCGGCGCCGATGATGAGCCCGACCAGCGCGTTGGGCTTGTCGATGGACAGCGAGAAGGACTGGGCCGCCCGCCCCGCGTCGACGAGCGCGGACTCCACCGTGGTGCGGAACGAGCCGAACAGCGCGGTCGCCGCGAGCACGGCGGTGGCGATCGCGATCCCCTTCGTGACCGCCTTGGTCGTGTTGCCGACCGCGTCGAGGTTGGTCAGCACCTGGGCGCCCCCGCCCTGCACGTCGCCGGACATCTCGGCGATGCCCTGCGCGTTGTCGGACACGGGCCCAAAGGTGTCCATCGACACGATGACGCCGACGGTCGTGAGCAGGCCGGTGCCGGCGAGCGCGACCGCGAACAGCGAGACGACGACCGATCCGGAGCCGAGCAGGAACGCGCCGTAGACGGCGGCGGCGATGAGCAGCGCGGAGTAGACGGCGGACTCGAGGCCGACGCTGATGCCCGACAGGATCACGGTCGCGGGGCCGGTGAGCGAGGTGCGGGCGATGTCGCGCACCGGCCGACGGGTGGTCTCGGTGAAGTACCCGGTGAGCACCTGGATCGCGCTGGCGAGCACGAGGCCGATGAGCACGGCGACGAGGGCGATCACCCGGGGGTTGCCGTCGGCACCCGCGGGCGGGGTGCCGGGGAAGCCGGCGAAGCTCGACGGCAGGTAGAGCCAGGCGGCCACGGCGACCAGCACGGCGGACACGACGGCGGACAGGAAGAAGCCTCGGTTGATGGCCTGCATCCCCGACCGGTCGCCGGCGCGGGGGGAGACCGCGAAGATCCCGATAATGGCGGTCAGCACGCCGAGGGCCGGCACGATCAGGGGGAACACCAGCCCGTGGAAGCCGAACGCGGCCCTGCCCAGGATCAGCGCGGCCACGAGCATCACGGCGTACGACTCGAACAGGTCGGCGGCCATCCCCGCGCAGTCGCCCACGTTGTCCCCGACGTTGTCCGCGATCGTCGCCGCGTTGCGCGGGTCGTCCTCCGGGATGCCCTGCTCG
>DATGDX010000301.1:0-1804 GCA_035310665.1 Mycobacteriales bacterium
TCCACGTTGACAGCTCCCACACGCCGGCAGGGGATGGCAGCCATGAGGAAATGGCCATCACCCGCCTCGACCCGCCCGGCGCCCACCCCGGTACGCGAACAAAGAGGGCGACTCAACACCTGTCAGAGCAACTCACTTACACAGACGACTTGACAGCTGCTCTGGCGATCACGGTCTGCCATTTTCCCCCCGGCACGAGCAAGTGGAACAAGATCGAGCATCGACTGTTCTCCCAGATCACGATGAACTGGCGTGGCAGACCATTGACCAGCCACGAGGTCGTGGTCGCCACCATTGCCTCGACCCGCACCCGCGCCGGGCTGCAGGTGCACGCCGAGCTGGACACCCGCGCCTACCCGCTCGGCGTCGCCGTGACCCGCGAGCAGCTGCGGTCGCTGCCGATCGAAGCCCACGGCCAGCACGGGCAGTGGAACTACACCATCGCCCCTGTCGGCGGACACGTCGCGCCCGTCGGCACCGGGGAGCGCACCGGGGCCCGGGCCGCGGCGCTGCACATGCTGGCCGATGAGCGGCTGACCGGCATGAGCCGGGACGAGCTGGCCGCGCGCACCCAGGTGCTGGCCCCGGCGCAGGAAGCGCAAGCCGTCCAACGCCGCTTTGAGCAACGCGGTGGACAACGCCGTCGGGCATCCGGCGCCGGCAGCAAAGGGCTGCTCTCCACCGCCGACCGCGTGCTGGTCACCGTCGTCTACCTGCGCCAGATCTGCTCGCAGAACGTGCTGTCCGACCTGCTGGGCATCAACGCGAACTCCATCGGCCAGGCGATCGCGGAGACCCGCCAGTTGCTCGCCGAACATCACCGCACGATCCCCCCGACCACGCTGCGGTTCACCGCCGCAAGCACGCTGACGGAGTTCGTCTCCGGAGGGCAGCCCGAGCCACCGCGCTCGCACGTACCCGACCAGCTCGCCGACCCCGCCCTGACCGGCCTGCCCCGAGCCGAACTCAGCGCGATGACCGAACGCGTCAAACACGTCCAAGACGCTCGTAACGAGCGGCACCGGCATCGACGCCGCGGCGGGGAACGCCTACCCGGCGCCCGTGGAGGCGTGTTCCGACAAAAGATCACCGACGATGAACGCGTACTCGCGACCGTGCTCTACCAGCGCAAGCTGTGCACGCAGGACACCCTCGCCGAACTATTCGAGGTCAGCCGGCGCACCATCGGCGACGTCGTCCGCGAAGTCGGCCCGATCCTGGCCCAGCACGGGTTCACTCCCACCCCCGCCGGCACCCGGTTCGCCACCGCAGCCGACCTCCTGGACTCGATCACGGCGCCCAACCCCACGACACCACCACGTTGATTCCTTACGGGCCCACTTCCTGCGCAACGCGCTCGCCAAGGTGCGCAAGGGCGACGCCGAGATGGTCGCCGCCGCCATCCGCACCATCTTCGCCCAGCCCACCGCGGCGGCCGTGCGCGACCAGGTGGACACCGTCGCGGCCCTGCTCGAGAGCAAGTTCCCGGCCGTCGCCGGCATGCTGCGCGACGCCAAGGCGGACCTGACCGCGTTCGCCGATTTCCCCGCCGCGCACTGGAGAAAGATCTGGAGCACCAATCCGTTGGAACGCCTCACAAAGAGATCAAGCGCCGGACCGACGTCGTCGGGATCTTCCCGAACCCCGCCGCGCTGTTCCGCCGCGCCGGCGCCGTCCTCGCCGAAGCCCACGACGAGTGGCAGGCGGGCGACCGCCGCTACCTGTCCGAGACCAGCATGGCCGCGCTGTTCGCCACCCCGGCGGCGCTGCCGACACGCTCCGAGGAGGTGCCCTAACCCGAACT
>DATGDX010000302.1:0-2018 GCA_035310665.1 Mycobacteriales bacterium
GTCCTGCCGCGTTCACGGCCCGGACCGGTCATCACACAATCACCAGTCGGGGGCTGAACTCATGCCGCAGGCGACGACCAACGTGGGCGACGTGCCGACGGGAGCGGAGGGCGCTCGGTGAAGGCCGTCCTCGACATCCCGGAGGCGCCGCCGCCGGAGCTGCGCTTCCGCCACCGGGTGGCCATGTGGTCGTCGCTGCGCCAGGTGTGGCGGTCGCGAGAGCTCGTGCGCACGCTCGCCGAGCGGGAGTACCGCGTCCGCTACAAGCAGGCCTTCCTCGGGATCGCCTGGGCGATCATGACGCCTCTGGCCCTCATGCTGGTGTTCACCCTCGTGTTCCAGCACGTCGCCCGCATCAAGACCGGTGACGCGCCGTACCCACTGACGTCGTACCTCGGACTGCTGCCGTGGACGTTCTTCGCGACGTCGCTGAACCAGGGCGGCCTGAGCCTCGTGACCAACGTCAACCTGCTGAACAAGGTGTACTGCCCGCGCGAGGTGTTCCCCGTTGCCAGCATGTGCGTCGCCGCGGTGGACACGCTGATCGCGGTGTCGGGCCTCGTCGTGCTGTTCGCGATCTTCCAGGAAGTCCCGAAGATCACTTCGTTGTGGCTCCCGGTGCTCATCCTCGTGCAGGTCGCGTTCACGCTCGGGGTGACCCTCGCCGCGTCGATCACGATCGTCTACCTGCGCGACCTGCGGTACGCGCTGCCGGTGATCCTCCAGTTCGGTCTGTTCGCCACGCCGGTGGCCTACACACTCGCCGACGTCCCGGAGAAGTTGCAGCCGTGGATGGTCGGGCTGAACCCGCTGGCGGCCGTCATCGACGGCTACCGTCGAACCGTGCTGCACGGCCAGGCGCCGCAGTGGGACCTGCTCGGCATCGCCGCGATCACGTCCACGATCGTTCTCTTCGGCGGCTACGCACTGTTCAAGCGATTCGAGACGGGCATTGCTGATGTTGCCTAAGGGAACGATTCGGACCGAGCGGGTCTGGAAGCGGTTCAAGGCGGACCGCCGGCGGATGCTGCTGCGTGACAAGCTCGAGCGGACCGTCGCCCGATTGCGCGGCGCGCCGAACCTCGGGTACCGCTGGGTGTTGCGCGACATCGACTTCGAGGTCGCGCCGGGGGAGGCGATCGGGCTCATCGGCTCGAACGGCTCGGGCAAGTCCACCCTGCTCAAGATCCTCACCCGGGTCATGTGCCCGCACACCGGCCGGGTGGTCGCGGAGGGACGGGTCGGCGCGTTGATCGAGGTTCGGGCGGGGATCCACCCCGACCTGTCCGGCCGCGAGAACATCTACCTGTACGGCAGCCTGCTCGGGCTCACCCGCCGGCAGGTCGCCGCGCGCTTCGACGACATCGTCTCCTTCGCGGAGGTCGAGGGCGCGATCGACCGGCAGGTGAAGTTCTACTCCAGCGGGATGCAGATGCGTCTCGGGTTCGCCGTCGCCGCGTTCCTCGAGCCGGACATCCTGCTCGTCGACGAGGTGCTCGCGGTCGGGGACGCGTCGTTCCAGCAGAAGTGCCTGAACCGGATGCGCGCCGTGCTCGCCGAGGGGACGACGCTCGTCTTCGTGTCCCACGACCTCGCCGCCGTCGAAGCGACCTGCTCGCGCGGGCTGTGGCTGGACCAGGGGGTGATCCGGTCGGACGGGCCGGTGCGCGAGGTGCTGGGCGAGTACCGCGCGTCGGTGGAGGAGATGGCGGAGTCGGGTCGAGGTGCGGGCGGCATCGCGCGCGTGACTAAGGTCTCGGTCAGCGGTTCGGGCGACGACGTCCCCCGCACGAGCGAGCCGTTCGACGTCCAGCTCGTCATCGACAGCCCGATCGCGACCAGCGGACGGCTGTGTTGGCATCAGCGAGGGCACCGCTACGCCGATCTTCGTGCTGAAGCGGGACATGCAGCTCATCGAGGGAGAGACCGAGGTCCACTGCCGGGTCACCAGCCTCCCGCTGCCACGCGGCCGCTACTTCCTGTGGCTGGGGATGTTCGGCAAGGGCCCCGAACTCATC
>DATGDX010000303.1:0-4399 GCA_035310665.1 Mycobacteriales bacterium
CCCGTGTCGGACGTCGGCACCGTCGAGGTCGCGGAGGAGGTTCGGCTGAGGTACCGCTACCTCGACCTGCGCCGCGACGAGCCGGCACGGGCGCTGCGGCTGCGCTCCCGGGTCACGCGGATCATCCGCGACGTCATGGAGGAGCACGAGTTCGTCGACATCGAGACGCCGTACCTGACCCGGTCGACGCCGGAAGGCGCCCGGGACTTCCTGGTGCCGGTGCGGCTGCAGCCGGGCACGTGGTATGCGCTGCCGCAGTCCCCCCAGCTGTTCAAGCAGCTGCTGATGGTCGCCGGCTTCGAGCGCTATTACCAGATCGCCCGCTGCTTCCGGGACGAGGACTTCCGCGCGGACCGGCAGCCGGAGTTCACCCAGCTCGACATCGAGATGTCGTTCCTGGACGAGGAAGACGTCGTCGCGCTGTCCGAGGAGCTCGTCGTGCGGCTGTGGCGGGAGCTGCGCGGCGTCGAGCTGTCGGTGCCGTTCCCGCGGATGACGCACGCGCAGGCGATGGCCCGCTACGGCTCGGACAAGCCGGACCTGCGCGTCGCCGGCGAGCTCACCGACCTCACGGCGTACCTCGCCGGCACCGAGTTCCGCGTGTTCCGGGCGCCGTACGTCGGTGCCGTGGTGATGCCCGGGGGCGCCGCGCAGACCCGGCGCGAGCTCGATGGCTGGCAGGAGTGGGCGCAGGCGCGCGGCGCGCGGGGCCTCGCCTACCTGCTGCTCGCCGACGACGGCGGCGAGCAGCGGGGACCGGTCGCCCGGAACCTGTCGCCGGAGCATCTCGCCGGTCTTCCCGCGGCCACCGGTGCTCGCCCCGGCGACGCCATCTTCTTCGGTGCCGGCCCGCGCACCGCCACGCAGGAGCTACTCGGTGCCGCGCGGCTCGAGATCGCGCGCCGCTGCGGGCTCGTGGACGCCACCCGGTGGGAGTTCGTCTGGGTCGTCGAGGCGCCGATGTTCGAGCCCGCCGAGTTCGACGACGGGACCAGCGGGTGGACGGCCGTGCACCACCCGTTCACCGCGCCTGCGCCGGAGTGGGAGGCGCGCTTCGCCGCGGACCCGGGCGACGCGCTGTCCCGCGCGTACGACCTCGTGCTCAACGGCACCGAGCTGGGCGGCGGCTCGATCCGTATCCACCGCGGCGAGGTGCAGCAGCGCGTCTTCGACGTGCTCGGGTTGTCACCGGAGCAGGCGGAGGACAAGTTCGGGTTCCTGCTGGAGGCGTTCAAGTACGGCCCCCCGCCGCACGGCGGCATCGCGTTCGGTCTCGACCGGTTGTGCGCGCTGCTCGCCGGGGTCGACTCGATCCGTGAGGTCATCGCGTTCCCTAAGACGTCCTCCGGCTCCGACCCGCTCACCGGCGCGCCCACCCCGATCAGCCCCCGTCAGCGCAAGGAGGCGGGCGTCGACGCGCCGCCGCCGCCCGGTGCGCACGTCCCGCCGCCGAACGAGCCCGGCCACGAGGTCCGCCCCGACACCCGCCGCAACTGACCGTGCGGACGGCACCGGCACCCCGACGCGGGTCGCGTGCGCGCAGCCCGGGGACCCGCGCGCGGCGGCTAGTGTCTTTCGGTGTGGGGTCTTTCGGTGCGGGCGTCGCGGCGGAGTGCGGTCAGGGCGGGGACAGCCTGTTCGACGTCGCCGAGCGGCCCCTGCGAACGGCACCTCTCGCCGTTCGGATGCGCCCGCGGACGCTCGACGAGGTGGTCGGGCAGCGGCACCTGCTGCGGCCGGGGTCCCCGCTGCGCCGGCTCGTTAAGGGGGACAGCGTGCTGTCCCTGATCCTGTGGGGGCCGCCGGGGACGGGCAAGACGACGCTCGCGTACGTCGTCAGTCAGGTCACGCACCGCCGCTTCGTCGAGCTGTCGGCGGTGAACGCCGGCGTGAAGGACGTCCGAGCCGTCGTCGAGCAGGCGCGCGACCGACTGGCCCGGGGTGGTGAGCAGACGGTGCTGTTCATCGACGAGGTGCATCGGTTTTCCAAGACGCAGCAGGACGCGCTGCTGCCGGCGGTGGAGGCCGGCACCGTCACGTTGGTCGCCGCGACCACCGAGAACCCGTTCTTCGCGGTCAACTCGCCGTTGCTGTCCCGCTCGTTGCTGCTCACGCTCGAGCCGCTGTCCGACGACGACGTCGCCACCGTGGTCACCGGCGCGCTGGCCGACGCACGCGGCTATGGCGGCGCCGTAACGGTCGAGCCGGCGGCGCGGACCCACCTCGTGCGCCTCGCCGCGGGCGACGCCCGCCGCGCGCTCACCGCCCTCGAGGCGGCCGTCGGCGCCGCGCGCGACGCCGGTGCGACCGTGGTCGACCTGCCGACGCTGGAGCAGGCGGTCGACCGGGTGGCCGTGCGCTACGACCGCGACGGCGACCAGCACTACGACGTGATCAGCGCGTTCATCAAGAGCATTCGGGGGAGCGACGTCGACGCGGCCCTGCACTACCTGGCCCGGATGCTCGAGGCCGGGGAGGACCCGCGGTTCGTCGCCCGCCGGCTTGTCATCCTCGCCAGCGAGGACATCGGGCTGGCCGACCCCACCGCGCTGCAGACCGCGGTCGCCGCGGCGCACGCTCTCCAGCTCGTCGGGCTGCCCGAGGGGCGGCTCACCCTGGCCCACGCGGTCATCGCCCTGTCCCTCGCCCCGAAGTCGAACGCCGTGCTTGCCGCGATCGACGACGCGGTCGCGGACGTCCGGCGCGGCCTAGCCGGTCCGGTCCCGCCGCACCTGCGGGACGCCCACTACCAGGGCGCGCGCCGGCTCGGGCATGGCACTCGCTACCGGTATCCTCACGACTTTCCGGGCGGCGTCGTCGCGCAGCGGCACGCGCCCGACGCGGTCGCCGACCGGGACTACTACCGGCCGAGCGGGCACGGCGCGGAGCGGGCCGCCGGCGAGCTCGTGGCGCGGCTGCGTGCCGCGGTGCGGGGATCGGAGCACCTCGCCGACGGGGGCGAGACGGCGAGGTGAGCCGGCGAGGAGAGCGGGACAGCATGGCGATAGGAGGAGGAGTGCTCAGCGTTCCCACGAGCGTCTCCGTGCGCACCGCGCCGCTCGCTGCCTCGCGAGCGGTGTCGGCACGGGAGGTCCGCGGGTGAGGCGAGCGTTGTGGCTGGCGCTCGGCGCCGCGCTCGGCGTGCTCGTCGTCCGCCGTCTCACCGCCGCGCCGGCCCCGATCTCCCCGACGGGGCTCGCCGACTCTGTCCGCGAGCTGGGGGAGGCGGTGCGCGACAGCGCCGACGGTCGGAATGGGATGGCGGCCCGCGCGGGCGAGTTGCGTTCGGCGCTCGGTGTCGAGCCGCCGAGCCGGAACGGTGAGACGCCGGCGCCCTCGGCGAGTGGTGAGGTGTCCTGATGCGCTCGGAGGAGATCGCCCGACGGTGGCTGCGGTTCTTCGAGAAGCGCGGTCACACCGTCGTGCCCTCGGCGTCGCTCGTCGTGGACGACCCGACGCTGCTGCTCGTGAACGCCGGGATGGTGCCGTTCAAACCGTACTTCCTCGGGGAGCTGCAGGCCCCGTGGCCGCGCGCCACGAGTGTGCAGAAATGCGTGCGCACCCTGGACATCGACGAGGTCGGCAAGACGACACGGCACGCCTCGTTCTTCCAGATGTGCGGCAACTTCTCCTTCGGCGACTACTTCAAGCAGGCCGCGATCCCCTTCGCGTGGGAGCTCCTGACGACGTCGACCGACGACGGGGGTTTCGGGTTCCCGGAGGACCGCCTGTGGGTCACGGTCTACCTCGACGACGACGAGGCCGCCGACATCTGGCACAAGGACGTCGGACTGCCGCAGGAGCGCATCCAACGGCGCGGGATGGCCGACAACTTCTGGTCGATGGGCGTGCCCGGGCCGTGCGGCCCGTGCAGCGAGATCTACTACGACCGGGGGCCGGAGCACGGGGCCGAGGGCGGTCCGATCGTCGACGAGGAGCGCTACCTCGAGGTCTGGAACCTCGTGTTCATGCAGTACGAGCGCGGGGAGGGCCCGGGCAAGGAGGGCTACCCGATCCTCGGTGAACTGCCGGCGAAGAACATCGACACCGGCCTGGGCCTGGAACGGATGGCCACCCTGCTGCAAGGCGTCGACAACCTCTACGAGATCGACACGACGGGGGCCGTGCTGCGCCGCGCCGGCGAGCTGACCGGGCACCGGTACGGCGCCGACCCCCGGGCGGACGTGAGCCTGCGGGTGATTGCCGACCACGTGCGGACCGCGACGATGCTCGGCGGAGACGGGGTGACGCCGTCCAACGAGGGCCGCGGCTACGTGCTGCGCCGGATGCTGCGCCGCGCGATCCGCACCCTGCGCCTGCTCGGCGCGACCGACCCCGTGCTCGTCGAGCTCGTCGCGGCCAGCATCGACGCGATGGCGCCGCAGTACCCGGAGCTGGA
>DATGDX010000304.1:0-5064 GCA_035310665.1 Mycobacteriales bacterium
CCTCGGCCACCCGCGCCCCGGTCACCTCGGCGACCGCCACGCCCTCGGCGATGCCGAGCTGGACGACCGGCACTCCCAGCGGGTCGACGATCATGCTGCGACCGGCGTACTCCGGCGGCGTCTGACCCGCCGCCGCCACCCAGCACGTGTTCTCGATCGCCCGGGCGCGCACCAGCGTGACCCAGTGGTCCTCCTTCAACGGCCCCGCGACCCACGCGGCGGGCACCGCCAGCAGCGTCGCGCCGCGGTCGACGAGCGCCCGGGCCAGCTCCGGAAAGCGCAGGTCGTAGCAGGTGAGAACGCCGACGACGAGATCGCGCACGGGGACCGTGAGCAGTCCGGACGCGGGCCCGGGGGCGAGGTGCTCCGACTCGCGCCAGCCGAGCGCGTCGAACAGGTGCACCTTGCGGTAGCTGCCAAGGACGCCGCGGGGGCCGACGGCGACGACCGTGTTGAACGGCCGAGGCTCACCGGGCACGGCCTCGAACATCCCGGCGACGACGACGCTGCCGGTCTTGGCCGCGGCCTCCGCGACCCCGGTGACGAACGGGCCGTCCAGCGGCTCGGCGACCCGGGTGAGCCCGCCGTCGGGCGGGCCGATCGGGTGCATCGCCGCCTCGGGGAGCACGACGAGGTCCGCCTCGGCCCGGACCACGAGCTCCTGGACGCGGGAGACGTTCGCCGGCTTGACCATGGTCGCGGCGAACTGCGCAACGGCGACTCGCATGTCCGCATCCTCCCGCCGGTGGGCCCGTAGGGTGTGCCGCCGTGCTGGTGTCCCGGATGCGGGCGTTCGGAACGACCGTCTTCGCCGAGATGACCTCCCTCGCGCACGCGACCGGCGCGGTCAACCTGGGCCAGGGTTTCCCGGACACCGACGGTCCACGGTCCATGCTCGCCGCCGCGCAGCAGGCGATCGGCGCGGGGGTGAACCAGTATCCCGCGGGGCGGGGCCTGCCCGTGCTCCGCGACGCGATCGCCGAGCATCGGCTCGCGCGCTACGGGCTGCGGTACGACGCCGACAGCGAGGTGCTGGTCACCGTCGGCGCGACGGAGGCGATCGCCGCGACGATGCTCGCGCTGTGCGAGCCCGGCGACGAGGTCGTCGTGTTCGAGCCCTACTACGACTCGTACGCCGCGGTCATCGCGCTGGCCGGCGCCGTCCGCCGGCCCGTGACGCTGCGGCCGGCGTCAGCGGAGGGCCGGTTCGCCTTCGACCCCGCCGATCTGCGGGCCGCGGTCGGGCCCCGGACCAAGCTGGTGCTCGTCAACTCGCCGCACAATCCCACCGGGACCGTGTTCACCCGTGCGGAGCTGGAGTGCGTGGCGGAGGTCTGCCGCGACCGCGACCTGCTCGCCGTGACCGACGAGGTCTACGAGCACCTGGTGTTCGACGGCGCCGAGCACGTGCCGCTGGCGACGCTGCCGGGCATGCGGGAGCGGACGGTGTCGATCTCCTCGGCGGGCAAGACGTTCTCGGTCACCGGCTGGAAGATCGGGTGGCTGTGCGCGCCCGCCGCCCTCGTCACCGCGGTCACCACGGTCAAGCAGTTCCTCACGTTCACCCACTCGGGGCCGTTCCAGGTCGCGGTCGCGCACGCGCTGGCGGGCGAACTCGCCTGGGTGGCGTCGCTGCGCTCGTCGCTGCAGGCGCGGCGGGACCGGCTCGCGGACGGGTTGCGGGCGGCCGGGTTCGGCGTGCACCCGAGCGAGGGCACCTACTTCCTGCAGGCCGACATCCGTCCGCTCGGGCTGTCCGACGGGGTGGCGTTCGCGCGGTCGCTGCCGCACGAGCGGGGCGTGGTCGTCATCCCGACCGCCGTGTTCTACGACTCGCCGGCGCGGGGGCTGCCGTTCGTCCGGTTCGCGTTCTGCAAGCGCGACGAGGTGCTCGACGAGGCGCTGCGCCGGCTCGCCGCCCCCGGTGCCCCCTGACGACCGCGCCTCACGTCCACGGTCAGCGTGCTCCGGCCCGCGTCCGCGGTCACTCCAGGCGGGGCGCCGACCGGCGCGCTCGCTCGAGCCGCCCGTGCACCACCCGGGTGTCCGGCTCCACGTCCGCGAGCGCGCCGCGGAGCAGCTGCAGCCCGCTGTCGACGAGGGTCGTCGCGTCGGCGAGCGGCACCCCGAGCTCCACCGCCGCGCCGACGGCCCCCTCGCCGTAGCCCAGCGCGGTCACCACTGCGGCCCGCTCCGCGGCGGGCAGGGTGGCGAGGGCCTCCTCCAGCCGCTCTAACAGCTCCGCGTCCGGGGTCCCGACGGCGACGTCGCGCACCGCGGTGAGCACCTCGGGGGGCAGCGGACGGCAGCGTGTCCGGGGGGCGTCGGTCACGGGGTTCCTCTCGCGCGGGCTCTCGGACGGGCTCTCGGGGTGGCAGCGTCCAGCGTAGGAACGGCGGCCGTCCCGGAGAAACCGGGACGACCGCCGCGCTGACCCGGCTGGTCGCCTCTCGGCGCACGGTCGCTCGCAGCGACAAGGTTGGGACCGGGGGCCATGGTCCGGGCCAGCACCAGACCCAACACGTGGGCCTGGTCCGATGTTCCCATCGGCAGCGCGTCCACACGTGTGAAGGGCGGGCGACCGGTCCGCGCGTCCGGAGCGCTGGCCTCCCGGTGGACGCGCGGGCACGATCGGGGGGTGCCCGCTCCGCTCCCCGCCGCCTGACCGTGCTGCTTGCCGAGCTCGCCCGCACCTCCGCGGAGGTCGCCGCGACCCGCGCCCGCTCGCAGAAGATCGAACTGATCGCGCGGTGCCTGCGGGACGCGGCGCCGAGCGAGGTGGAGGCGACGGTGGCGTACCTGTCCGGGGACCTGCGGCAGCGTCGCACCGGCGTCGGCTGGTCGGCGCTGCGGGACCTGCCGCCGCCGGCCCCCGCGCCCACGCTGACCGTTGCCGACGTCGACACCGCCTTCGAGCGGATCGCCGCCCTGTCCGGGCCCGGGTCGCAGGGCCGGCGGCGGGAGCTGCTGCACGAGGTGTTCGCCCGCGCGACCGCGGACGAGCAGCGGCTGCTGATCGGGCTCGCGGGCGGGGAGCTGCGCCAGGGCGCGCTCGAGGGCCTGATGGTCGAGGCGGTCGCCCGGGCCGCGCACCTGCCCGCCGCGGACGTGCGCCGCGCGGTGATGCTGCGCGGCGCGCTCGACCCAGTCGCGGCCGCCGCGCTGGCCGACGGGGCGACCGGGCTCACCGGATTCCGCCTCGAGGTCGGCCGGCCGGTGCAGCCGATGCTCGCGCAGACCGCGGACAGCGTCGCCGCCGCACTGGACGGGCTCGACGAGGCGGCGGTGGAGTGGAAGCTCGACGGCGTGCTCGTCAAGTCGCTGGCGGTGCCGTACGACGCGGGACGGCGGTGCCGGCTGGGTCAAGGTGAAGCCGCGGCACACCCTCGACCTGGTCGTGCTCGCCGCGGAGTGGGGGCACGGGCGGCGGCGCGGGTGGCTGTCCAACCTGCACCTGGGTGCCCGTGACCCGGCCACCGGGGGTTCGTGATGCTGGGCAAGACGTTCAAGGGGCTGACCGACGTGATGCTCGAGTGGCAGACGGCGGGGCTGCTCGAGCTCGAGATCGGGCGGGACGCGTGGACCGTGCACATCCGGCCGGAGCTGGTCGTCGAGGTGGCCTTCGACGGGGTCCAGACGTCTCCGCGCTACCCGGGAGGGAGGGCGCTGCGCTTCGCCCGGGTGCTGCGGCACCGGCCGGACAAGCGCGCCGACGAGGCCGACACGGTGGAGACCGTCCGGCTGATCCATCGAGGGGGACGCGCGGGGTCGCCCGCACCCGCACGGGACCGGAGACCCGGTAGAACGGGGCCATGGCCAGCTGGCACGAGGTGAGCGCGTCGGCGCCCGAGTTCGCCGACACCGTCCGGGCGCTGTTCGACGCGCGCAGGCACAAGACGCTCGCGACCCTGCGCCGGGACGGCTCCCCCCGGATCAGTGGCATCGAGGCGGAGTTCCGGGACCGGGAGCTGTGGCTCGGCATGATGGACGGCTCGCGCAAGGCGCTCGACCTGCGCCGCGACCCCCGGATGGCGCTGCACGGCCCGTCGGTGGACCCGCCCGAGGACCCGACCGGGTGGCCCGGCGACGCGAAGGTGTCCGGGCGGGCGGTCGAGGTCACCGACCCGCAGGTGCGGCAGGCGTTCGCGCGCGAGCCGGGGCAGCCGTTCCACCTGTTCCGGGTCGACATCGCCGAGGTCGTGCTGACCCGGGTCGGCGACACCGGGGACCGGCTAGTCATCGAGGTGTGGCGCGAGGGCGCCGGGCTGCGGCGGATGGAGCGGCGGTGACCGCGGCGGGCGCTCAGCCGTGCTCGTAGGCCGCGCCGCCCTGCTCGTAGGCCGCGCGGATCGCCGCGGCCACGCGCGCGGCGTGGGCCTCGTCGGCGTACCGCCGCCGCGGGCCGAGCCAGAACCGCAGCCCGTCGCCGCGGTTGCGCGGGATCACGTGTAGGTGCAGGTGCGGCACGGACTGGCTGACGACGTTGTTGACCAGCACCAGGCTGCCGTCGGCCCCGGTCCCGGACTGCACCGCGACGGTGAGCCGCCGCGCGCAGGTGAAGAACGCCGCGACCAGCTCGGCGGGCAGGTCGGGCAGGGTCTGCACGTGCACCCGCGGAACGAGCAGCGTGTGACCGAGGAACAGCGGGCGGGCGTCGAGGAACGCGACGGCGTCGTCCTCCTCGACGACGCGAGCGGCCGCGCCCTCCCCCGCCACGATCCGGCAGAACGTGCAGTCGGCCACGATCGCAGTCTGGCAGTTTGGCGGTCTGGCAGGGTGGGAGGCGTGGAAGCGCTGGACGAGCTCGTCGTGCTGCTCACCCCCGACGGGGTGCCGTGCGGCGCGGCGCCGAAGCGCGACGTGCACGGGCCCACCACGGCGTACCACCTCGCGTTCTCCTGCTACGTGTTCGACGCCGGCGGTCGGCTGCTCGTCACCCAGCGGGCGCGGGCGAAGGCCACGTGGCCCGAGGTCTGGACGAACAGCTGCTGCGGCCACCCCTTGCCGGGGGAGCCGAGCGAGCAGGCGGTGCGCCGCCGGCTTCGCCACGAGCTCGGCTTGGAG
>DATGDX010000305.1:0-15556 GCA_035310665.1 Mycobacteriales bacterium
GTCGGGACGCCCAAATGATCTTCCAGGATCCCTACTCGTCGCTCAACCCCCGGCACACGATCGGCACGATCGTCGGCACGCCGTTGCGGATCCAGTTCGTCGCGACGGAGCACGGCACCAAGCGCGCCGTGCAGGAGCTGCTCGAGCTCGTCGGGCTCAACCCGGAGCACTACAACCGCTACCCGCACGAGTTCTCCGGCGGGCAACGGCAGCGCGTCGGCATCGCGCGCGCCCTTGCCCTGCGGCCCAAGCTCATCGTGGCCGACGAGCCGGTCTCCGCGCTGGACGTCTCGATCCAGGCGCAGGTCATCAACCTGCTCGAGGACCTGCAGGCGGAGCTGGGGCTCACCTACGTCTTCATCGCGCACGACCTGTCGGTGGTGCGGCACATCAGCGACCGCGTCGCGGTCATGTACCTCGGCGCGATCGTCGAGGTGGGCGACCGCGTGTCGCTCTACGAGCATCCGCTGCACCCGTACACCCACGCGCTGCTGTCCGCGGTGCCGATCCCGGACCCCGCCAAGGAGCATCGGCGCGAGCGCATCCTGCTGTCCGGGGACGTCCCCAGCCCGCTGGACCCGCCGCCCGCCTGCCGTTTCCACACCCGCTGCTGGAAGGCGCAGGAGATCTGCCGGACGGTCGAACCGCCCCTCGTGCCGGTCGCCCCCGACCACGAGGTAGCGTGCCATTTCCCGGAGGAGAGGGTGCTGGTCTGACCGTGGTCCTCGCCAGTTCGATCATTCTCATCGTCACGAGCGTGCTGCTCGTGCTGCTCGTCCTGCTTCACCGTGGCAAGGGCGGCGGGCTGTCCGACATGTTCGGCGGCGGCATGTCCTCCTCGCTCGGCGGGTCCTCGGTCGTCGAGAAGAACCTCGACCGGCTCACGGTCGCCGTCGGGATCGTCTGGCTCGCCTGCATCATCGCGCTGGGCCTGCTGCTCAAGCAGTGACGCACCGGGCGCCTGTCCGCCGCGCCGCGCCGTGCCCCCTCCAAACCGTGCCCCGTACAATGGGTCCACCACCGAATCGTGTTGCTGGCCGGCGGTCGTCCTGGAATCGCTGGAAAGGGGAGTGCGCTCGTGGCTGGTGGCAATGCCATCCGTGGCAGCCGGGTCGGTGCGGGTCCGATGGGCGAGGCCGAGCGGGGGGACATCGCCCCACAGCGGCGCATCTCGTTCTGGTGCGCCAACCGGCACGAGGTGCGCCCGTCGTTCGCGGTCGACGCCGCCGTCCCCGACACCTGGGACTGCCCCCGCTGCGGCTACCCCGCCGGACGGGACGAGGACAACCCACCGGCTCCCCCGAAGATCGAGCCCTACAAGACCCACCTCGCCTACGTCCGCGAGCGGCGCAGCGACGCCGACGGCGAGGCGATCCTCGCCGAGGCCCTCGAGCGGCTGCGCGCCCGCCCCTAGTCCGCCCCAGTCCGCCCCCTCGTCGGCGCGGGCGCGGTCACGGGCTGGCGATCCGCGCGAGCTCGGGCGGCACCGCGGCGGCCGCGGCGCGGTCGACCAGCCACAGGGTGCGGGAGCGGCCGCGCGCCGCGGCCGCGGGCACCTGCATCGGCCCGGCGCCGGCCAGCGCCAGGCGCACGGCGCGCGCCTTGTCGGCGCCCGCGACGACGACCCACACCTCGCGCGCCGCGCGGATGGCGGGCAGGGTCAGCGTGAGCCGGACCGGCGGCGGCTTGGGCGCGCCGCGGACCGCCACCACGGTCCGCTCGGTCTCGTGGAGCGCCGGCTGCTCCGGGAACAACGAGGCGACGTGGCCGTCTGGCCCGACGCCCAGCAGGAGCACGTCGAACGCGGGCACCGGGCCGTGGTCCTCCGGGCCCGCCGCCGCGGCCAGCTCCTCGGCGTAGCGGGCCGCGGCCTCCTCCGGCTCGACTCCCGGCACGGCGGCCGGCATGGGGTGCACCCGCGCCGGGTCCACGTCGACGTCGTCGAGCAGCGCGGCGCGGGCCTGCGTCTCGTTGCGGTTCGCGTCGCCGGCCGGCAGGTAGCGCTCGTCGCCCCACCACACGTCGAGCCGGGGCCAGTCGACGGCGTCGCGCGCCGGGTTCGCGGCCACCGCGGCGAGCGTGTCGGTGCCGATCCCGCCACCGGTGAGCACCACCGACGCGTGACCGCGCCCGGCCTGGACGTCGACGAGGCGGGTGACCAGCCGGGCGGCGACGGCGCGGGCGAGCAGCGCCGGGTCGCGGTGGACGAGGACGCCGGGGGCGCTCACCCCGCCGGCTCCTGCTCCGGGGCTCGCACGTGGCGCAGGGTCTCGGCGTAGACCTCGTCCGGGTCGAGTCGGCGCAGCTCCTCGGAGAGGATGTCCGGCGTCTCCCGCTGCCGCAGGGCCACCGGCCGGTCCGGCATCCCCGGGCGCGAGAGCGTCCCGTGCCGGCCCTCCGGCCGCGTGATCGAAATGGGTCCGCCCTCGGTGTCCAGGCGCAGCGCGGTGATCCCCGGTCCCCGTGACGCCTTGCGCTCGATCTCGACGCCGAGCCGCCACGACAGCCAGGCGGCGAGCAGCTCGGCGCTCGGGCTGGACCGGACGGCGGACACCTCGCCGCCGATGATCGGGTCGTAGGGCTGGTCGAGGGTCGCCGCGACCAGGGTGCGCCAGCGCGTGATGCGGGACCAGGCGAGGTCGGTGTCGCCGGGGCAGTAGGTGGCTGCGCGGTGGGCGAGCACGGTCAGCGGGCGGCTGGACGCGGCCGCGTCGGTGACCCGGCGGCTCGCCAGCCGCCCGACCGGGTCGTCCGCGGGCCGCTCCGGGCCGCCGCCCGGCCACCACGCGATCACCGGCGCGTCGGGCAGCAGCAGCGGCAGCACCACCGAGTCGGGGTGCGCGCTGAGCGGGCCGTACAGCCGCATGAGCACGGTCTCGGCGAGCCCCATCTCGTCGCCGATGCGGACCTCGGCGTCCAGCCGGGCGGGGCCGCGGCTGCCCTTGAACCCGCTGCCCTTCGACCCGCTGCGCGGGATGATCGCGAGCACCCGGCTGGGGTGGGCGCGCGCGACGACGTTCGCCGCCCGCATGGCGTCGTACGCCGTGCGCTCGTCGACGACGAGGACCAGGGTGCACACGATGCCCGCGGCGACGGCACCGAGCCGGTGCCGGGCCTCGAGCAGCGCGTTGTCGATCTGCGATGCGGTGGTGTCCGTGAGATCGACGATCATGGCCGCCGCCAGCAGCGCCCGTCCCGCGCGATCAGCGCGTCCGCGGACGCGGGGCCCCACGTGCCGGCGGGGTACGGCTCCGGTTGCCCCAACGACCGCCAGAACGCCTCGATCGGGTCGAGCACCTGCCAGGACAGCTCGACCTCCTCGTGCCGGGGGAACAGCGGCGGGTCGCCGAGCAGCACGTCGAGGAGCAGCCGCTCGTAGGCCTCGGGGGAGGACTCGACGAACGACTCGCCGTACGCGAAGTCCATGTTGACGTCGCGGACCTCCATCGCCGTCCCCGGCACCTTCGACCCGAACCGCAGGGTCACCCCCTCGTCGGGCTGGATGCGCACGACGAGCGCGTTCGCACCGAGCTCCTCGGTGTCGGTGGCGGTGAACGGCAGGTGCGGGGCGCGCTGGAACACCATCGCCACCTCGGTGACCCGCCGCCCGAGGCGCTTGCCCGTCCGCAGGTAGAACGGCACGCCCGCCCACCGGCGCGTGTCGATCTCGAGGCGCACGGCCGCGTAGGTCTCGGTCCGCGAGTCCCGCGGAATCCCCGGCTCCTGCAGGTACCCGGGCACCTTGACCCCGCCCTGCCAGCCCTCGGTGTACTGGCCGCGCGCCGTGTGCGCGCGCAGGTCGGTGGGCAGCGTCACCGCCGAGAGGACCTTGCGCTTCTCGACGCGCACGTCCTCCGCGGTGAACGACACCGGCTCCTCCATCCCGGTGAGCGCGAGCAGCTGCAGCAGGTGGTTCTGCATCACGTCGCGGGCGGCTCCGATGCCGTCGTAGTAGCCGGCGCGCCCGCCGATCCCGATGTCCTCGGCCATCGTGATCTGCACGTGGTCGACGTAGCGGCGGTTCCACACCGGCTCGAACAGCGTGTTCGCGAACCGCAGCGCCAGGATGTTCTGGACCGTCTCCTTGCCGAGGTAGTGGTCGATGCGGAACACCGACCCGCTCGGGAAGACCTCGGCGAGCATCCGGTTGAGCTCCTGCGCCGAGGCGAGGTCGTGCCCGAACGGCTTCTCGACGACGACCCGCCGCCACGAGCGGCCGTCGCCGGCGGAGAGCCCGGACCGGCGCAGCTGCTCGACCACGATGGGGAACTGCGACGGCGGGACCGACAGGTAGAAGGCGTGGTTGCCCCCGGTGCCCTGCTCCTGGTCCAGCTCCTTGATCGTTTCTGCCAGCCGGTCGAACGCCGCGTCGTCGCCGAACTCGCCGGCCACGAACCGGCAGCCCTCCGCGAGCTGCTGCCACACCTCCTCGCGGAACGGGGTCCGCGCGTGCTCCTTGACCGCGTCGTGCACGACGTTCGCGAAGTCCTGGTCCGCCCAGTCGCGTCGGGCGAACCCGACGAGGGCGAAGCCGGGCGGCAGCAGGCCGCGGTTCGCCAGGTCGTAGACGGCGGGCATCAGCTTCTTGCGCGCGAGGTCGCCGGTGACCCCGAAGATGACCAGCCCGCACGGGCCGGCGACCCGCGGGAGGCGGCGGTCCCGGGGGTCGCGCAGCGGGTTGGGTCGGGTCATTCCTCGCCGGCCACCGCGAGCAGCTGATGGAGCCCGGTGCCCCGGTCGCGCAGGTGCAGGTGCAGCACGGGGCGCCCCCGCCCGGCGAGCGCCCGCAGGTCCCCCAGCGCCTGGGCGGCCTGCAGCTGCCCGAAGGTGTACGGCCGGCCGGGCACCGGGACGTCGTCGGTGACCGCGCCGGTGACGAGCAGGAACGCGCCGACCCGGGGCCCGCCCTTGTGGTACTGCCCGGTGGAGTGCAGGTACCGCGGGCCCCAGCCGAAGGTGACCGGGCGGGCGAGCCGCGCGGCGAGCGCGGGGCGCAGCTGGGTGGCCCGCGACTCCCCGACGCGGTCCAGGTAGGCGAGCACGGCGAGGTAGCCGCCGGGCGGCACCACCGCGAGCAGGGCCTCCACCGCCTCGGCGAGGGTCCCCGCGTCGGCCAGCGCGTCCATCGTCCCGTGGACCTCGACCGCGTCGTCGACGAACCGCGGCGGCGCGGCTCCCTGCGCGTGCCCCGCCAGCAGCCTGTTCGTGTTGTCCTTGGACTCCTGCACGTTCGGCTGGTCGAACGGGTTGATGCCCAGCGCGCGCCCCGCCACCGCGGTGGCGTACTCCCAGGCGAGGAACTGCGCGCCGAGCGGGCCGGCGACCGCGGTGCCGTTGTGGCCGGGGGGCAGCTCGCCGAGGGCGACGAGGTGGACGTCGGAGGCCTCGGCGAACCCGGGCGCGTCGACGCCCTCGACGACGACGGGCAGCAACCCCTTGCCGTCCTTGCCGGTCGACTCGGCGAGCAGCTGCTCGGCCCAGTCGCCGAACCCGACCATGCCCGAGCCGTTGTCCGCGACGACGACCTTGTCGTGGCCGGCGAGCCCGGCGCCGCCGAGCGCGGCGCCGAAGGCTAGCCCGGGGTTGTCGTCGGGCCGGGCGAGCGCGGGCCCGAGCGCTTGCGCGGTGTCGAGGAGCGCGGCGACGTCGGCCCCGGCGAGCGCGGACGGGACCAGGCCGAACGCGGACAGCGCCGAGTAGCGCCCGCCGACCGCCGGGTCCGCGAGCACGGTGGCCCGGTAGTCCGCGGCCTCGGCGAGATTGGCGAGCGGGGAGCCGGGGTCGGTGACGGCGACGAAGCGGCGGGCGGCCTCGGCCTCGGACAGCCCCGCGGCCCGGAATGCCTCCTCGAACGCCCGCCGGTGGCTGTCGGTCTCGACGGTGGAGCCGGACTTCGACGCGACGACCACGACCGTCCGGTCGAGGTTGGTGAGCGCGGCCCGCACGGTGTGTGGGTCGGTCGAGTCGAGCACCACGAGCTTGACCCCGGCGGTGCGGGTGATGACCTCGGGGGCGAGGGACGACCCGCCCATCCCGGCGAGCACGACGCGGTCGAGGCCGTCGGCGCGCAGCTCGTCGCGCAGCGTCCGCAAGCGGGGGAGCAGCTCGGCGGAGGTGCGGGGCAAGTCCAGCCAGCCGAGCCGGACCGACGCCTCGGGGGTCGCCTCCGGGCCCCACAGCGTCGCGTCCTTCGCGGTCAGCGCTGCCGGGACACCGTCGGCGGCGGCGGCCCGGAGCACCTGGTCGCGGGCGGCGAGCAGCCCGGGCCCGACGCCGTGCACGGTGACGCCCTCGGCGCTGACCGGCACCGCCGGCGGGACGCTCGGCTCGGGGGGCGCGGGGGGTTCGACGTCCGGCTCCTGCAGCGGCGGCGCCTCCCCGCCCGCCGGCTCGGCGAGCACCTCGCTCGGCGCCTGCCCGCGGCGCAGCGCCTCGGCGACCTCCTCCGGGCCCGGCTGCTGCTGGCTCACCCGCTCTGCTCCCTCTGCGGCTGCGTCCCCTCTGGCTGGGCGGCCGCCTGCCCGCCGACACCGCCGTGCGAACGCAGCTGGTCCTGCACGGATTCGATCAGCTCGTTCCACGACGCCTCGAACTTCTCGACGCCCTCGCGCTCGAGCACGGTGACGACGTCGTCGTAGGAGATGCCCAGCGTCTCCAGCCGGTCGAGCACGCGCTGCGCCTCCGCGTAGCTGCCCCGGACGGTGTCGCCCCGCACGTCGCCGTGGCCGGCGACCGCGTCGAGCGTCGCCTCCGGCATCGTGTTGACCGTCGTCGGCGCGACGAGCTCGACCACGTAGCGGGTGTCGTCGTACGCCGGGTCCTTTACCCCGGTGGACGCCCAGAGCGGGCGCTGCGGGTGCGCGCCGGCGTCGGCGAGTGCGCGCCACCGGTCGCTGGCGAACCTCCGCTCGAAGATTTCATAGGCCAGCCGGGCGTTGGCGATCGCCGCCGCCCCGCGCAACTCCCGGGCCTCCTCGCTGCCGATCTTGTCGAGCCGCTTGTCGACCTCGGTGTCCACGCGGCTGACGAAGAACGACGCGACGCTGCCGATGCACCGCAGGCCGGCGCCGGCTGCGCGCGCCCGCTCCAGCCCGTCGAGGAACGCGTCGATGACCGCGTCGTACCGGTGCAGCGAGAAGATCAGTGTCACGTTGACGCTGATGCCCTCGGCCAGGCACTGGCTGATCGCCGCCAGCCCCTCCACGGTCGCAGGGATCTTGATGAAGAGGTTCGGCCGGTCCACCAGCCACCACAGCGCCCGCGCCTCGGCGACCGTCCGCTCGGTCTCGTGCGCGATGCGCGGGTCCACCTCGATCGAGACCCGCCCGTCGACCCCGTCGGTGACGTCGTAGACCGGGCGCAGCACGTCGCAGGCCCAGCGGACGTCGTACGCCGTCAGCGCGCGGACCGCCTCGCCGACGTCGACCCCGCGCAGCGTCAGGTCGTGGATCTGCGCCTCGTAGGCGCTGCTGCTCGAGATCGCCTTCTGGAAGATCGTCGGATTGGTGGTCACCCCGACGAGGTGCCGGTCCCGCACCAGGCCGGCGAGCGAGCCGTCGACCAGGCGGGTGCGCGACAGGTCGTCGAGCCAGACGGCCACGCCGGCCTCGGTGAGACGGGTCAGCGGGCCACGGATGTCGCTCGTCATCGTGCCTCCCTCGTCGGGCTCCCCAGCCCGGCCCCAGTCGCCAAACCCCGGCCGTCCACTCTCGTCGCCGGCCCTAGCCGCCGGTCCTACCTGCCGGCCCTAGCTGCCGGTTGTCGACCCCTTCGTCGCGCCCACCTTCGACAGGCTCGCGTGCGCCGCGGCCACGACCCGCTCGGCGGTCAGCCCGAACTGCTCGTAGAGCACCGCCCACGGCGCGGACGCGCCGAAGTGTTCCAGCGAGAGGCATTCCCCGTCGTCGCCGACGAACTCGTGCCACGGCATCGCGACCCCGGCCTCGATCGACACCCGGGCCCGGACGCTCGGGGGGAGCACCCGCTGGCGGTACGCCGGCTCCTGCTCGCGGAACCACTCCAGGCACGGCATCGACACGACGCGGGTGGGTGTCCCCTCGGCCTCCAGCCGCTCCCGCGCCTCCAGCGCGATCGACACCTCCGACCCGGTCGCGAGCAGGATCACCGCGGGCATCGTGCCGGAGGCCTCCGCGAGGACGTACCCGCCCTTCACGGTCTGCTCGGCGCCGGCGTAGACGGTCCGGTCGAGGGTCGGCACGTTCTGCCGCGTCAGGCACAGCCCGGCCGGGCCGCGGCCCGCTTCGAGCACGGTGCGCCAGGCCACGGCGGTCTCGGTCGCGTCGGCGGGGCGCACGACGTCGAGGCCGGGGATCGCGCGCAACGCGGCGAGGTGCTCGACGGGTTGGTGGGTGGGCCCGTCCTCGCCGAGCCCGATCGAGTCGTGCGTCCACACGTAGACCACCGGCAGCCGCATCATGGCGGCGAGCCGGACCGCGGGGCGCATGTAGTCGCTGAACACGAGGAACGTCCCGCCGTAAGGGCGGGTCGGGCCGTGCAGCGCGATGCCGGACAGGATCGCGCCCATCGCGTGCTCGCGGACCCCGAAGTGCAGGTTGCGCCCGTAGGGGGTGTCGGGCAGGAACGACTCCTCGCCCTTGAGCTCGGTGTTGTTCGACTCCGCCAGGTCGGCAGAGCCCCCCCACAGCTCGGGCAGGGCCGGCGCGAGGGCGTTGAGGACCTCGCCGGAGGCCTTGCGCGTGGCGAGCGCCTTGCCGGCCGGGAACTCCGGCAGCTTCGCCGCCCACCCTTCCGGCAACCGCCGGGCGAGCATGCGGTCGAGCTCGCCGGCGCGGTCGAGGTTGGCCGCGCGCCACTCGTCGTACCGCTCGTTCCATGCCGCGTGCAGCGCGCGTCCGCGGTCGACGACCCGACGGGCGTGCGCGAGCACGTCGTCGGGCACCTCGAAGGCCGCGTCCGGGCCGAGCCCGAGGATCTCCTTGGTGGCGCGGACCTCGTCCGCCCCCAGCGCGGCACCGTGCGCCTTCCCGGTGTTCTGCGCGTTCGGCGCCGGCCACGCGATGATCGAGCGCATCGCGATGATGCTCGGCCGCGCGGTCTCGTCGCGCGCCTGCCGATAGGCCCCGGCGATCGCCTCGACGTCGTTGGCGTCCTCGACCCGCTGCGTGTGCCAGCCGTAGGCGGCGTACCGCGCGAGCACGTCCTCGCTGAACGCGACCGCGGTGTTGCCCTCGATCGAGATGTGGTTGTCGTCGTAGAGCAGGACGAGGTTGCCCAGCCGCTGGTGGCCGGCGAGGCTCGACGCCTCACCGCTGACGCCTTCCTCCATGTCCCCGTCGCTGGCGAAGACCCAGATCGTGTGGTCGAAGACGCTCTCCCCGGGCGGGGCGGCGGGGTCGAACAGGCCGCGTTCACGGCGGGCCGCCATCGCCATCCCGACCGCGTTCGCGACGCCCTGCCCCAGCGGCCCGGTCGTGGTCTCGACGCCGATCGTGTGCCCGTGCTCCGGGTGCCCCGGGGTCAGGCTGCCCCACTGGCGGTAGCGGGCGAGGTCCTCCACGGTCAGCCCGTAGCCGGACAGGAACAGCTGGATGTAGAGGGTCAGGCTGGTGTGCCCGCAGGACAGCACGAACCGGTCCCGGCCCAGCCACCCCGGGTCGGTGGGGTCGTGCCGGAGCAGCCGCTGGAAGAGCACGTACGCCGCCGGCGCCAGGCTCATCGCCGTCCCCGGGTGCCCGCTGCCGGCCGCCTCCACGGCGTCCATCGCGAGCGCCCGGATCACGTCGACGGCGCGGCCGTCCAGGTCGGACCACTCGAACGTCACCGGTCGCCCCCTTCGGGCTCGCTGCGAGCCCCGTGCGGCCTCCGGTAGAAGCCTTCGCGAGTCGTCGATCGTCAGGTCGTTCGTCGGTTAGTCGATCGTCGGCGATCACTGTCGAGCCTACCCGCGACGCGGGCCGGCGGAACGGGTGCGGGGATCCGCCCGTTGGGTTTCGGCGGAGGCGTGCGGGCTAGAGTGAGCGCGCCCGTCCGGTCGTCCCCGCGCGGCCGGCACCCTCCGAGCTCCGAGGTCCGCGTGCCGAATCGCGCCTGGGGGTGGCCTTCGTGACGGCCGTCGCCAACCGCCCGCCCGTGCTCGACGCGACGACGCCCGTGCGGCGACCGCTGGGTGCGCTCGTCTGTGCGTACGTCGCGCTCACCAAGCCGCGGATCATCGAGCTGTTGTTGGTGACGACGGTGCCCGCGATGTTCCTCGCCGCGCGGGGCGTGCCGGCGTTCCCGGTCCTGGCCGCCACCCTGGTCGGCGGGACCCTGGCCGCCGGGTCCGCGAACGCGCTGAACAACTACATCGACCGCGACATCGACGTGGTGATGCGCCGTACGGAGCGCCGGCCGCTGGTCACCGCCGTCGTACGGCCCCGTGAGGCGCTCGTCTTCGGTGTCGTGCTGGGCGTCGTCGCGACCGGGCTGATGGCGGCGGCCGTCAATCGGCTCGCCGCGCTGCTCTCGCTGCTCGCGATCCTCTTCTACGTCTTCGGCTACACCCTCGGGCTCAAGCGCCGGACCTCGCAGAACATCGTGTGGGGGGGAGCGGCGGGGTGCATGCCGGTCCTTATCGGCTGGGCCGCGGTCACCGGGTCGCTCGCCTGGCCGGCCTGGGTGCTGTTCGCCGTGGTGTTCTTCTGGACCCCGCCGCACTTCTGGGCGCTGGCGATGCGCTTCCGTGCCGACTACGCGGCGGCGGGGGTGCCGATGCTGCCCGTGGTCGCCTCTGAGCGCCACGTCGCGCGGCAGATCGTCGCCTACTCGTGGATCATGGTCGCGGTCTCGCTGCTGCTGTGGCCGGTCGCCGGGACGGGGCCGGTCTACGTCGTCGTGGCCGCGGTCGTGGGCGCGGCCTTCCTGGCCGAGGCGCACCGCCTGCAGCGGCGCGTGCGGGCGGGGGGAGTCACGCTCGCGCGCCCCATGCGGCTGTTCCACGGGTCGATCACGTATCTGACGCTGGTGTTCCTCGCCGTCGCGGTCGATCCGCTGCTGCGCCTGTAAACGACCGTCGCTGGCAGCACCTGCGCCGGTGGGCTTCAGCGCCGGCGGCTGGAGCCTCAGCCCGCGGCCGCAAGTCCCTCAGCCCGCGGCCGCAAGTCCCTCAGCCCGCGGCCAAGGCCGCCGGCTGAGCCTGCGCGACCTCGTCCGCGTCGTCTTCGCCGAGCTCGCCGCGGTCGCGCAGCCCGAACCACAGCCGCAGCGTCGCGACCCACACCAGCGACGCGCCGAGCACGTGCAGGGTGACGGCGAGGATGGGCAGGCGGGTGGCGTACTGGATGTAGCCGATCGCCCCCTGGCAGACGGTCACCACGAGCAGGAGCGCCGCCCGCCGCCGCGCGTCGCCGGGCGCGGGAGTGAGCCGCAGCGCGACGAGCATCCCCGCGGTCAGCCCCAGGAACAGCAGCACGAGGTCCGCGTGCAGCCAGCTCACCGTGCGCGGGTCGAACGGGAACCGGTCGGTGACGCCGGCGTCCCCGGCGTGCGGTCCGCTGCCCGTCACCACGGTGCCGAGCGTCAACACCGCGGCGGCCAGCGCGGGGAGGGCGCCGGCGAGCCAGCGCACCTCGCGCGGCACGAGGGACACCGGGGGGCCGTCCCCCTCGTTACCCCGTTCGTAGAGCGCCACCGCCGCCGCGACGAGCCCCATGGACAGCAGGAAGTGCGCCGCGACCGTGGCGGGGTGCAGCCCGGTCCGGACGGTCACGCCGCCCAGCACCGCCTGTGCGGCGACCCCGAGGAACTGCAGGAGCGCCAGCCGCAGCAGCACCGGGCGCCGGTGCCGGTAGCGCCACGCGGCGACGATCGCCGTGAGCACCGCCGCCCCGACCACGAAGGTGAGGGTCCGGTTCCCGAACTCGACGTACCGGTGGTAGCCCTCCGGCTGGTGGGGGACCGGCGCATAGCTCCCGGGCACGCACTCGGGCCACGACGGGCAGCCGAGCCCGGAACCGGTGAGGCGCACCGCGCCTCCCGTGACCACGATGCCCACCTGGGCCAGCAGCGCGGCGAGGAAGATCTGGCGGGTGGGGCGGTCGACCGCGGTGCCGGGCACGGGTCGATGGTAGAGACGGCCGGTTCGTCACCCCGGGGGCGGGAGGATCAGCTCCACCTCGGCGCCTCCGCGTGACCCCGACCCGAGCCGCATCCGGCCGCCGGCGGCCTGGGCGGCCCGTCGGGCGATGTCCAGCCCGAGCCCCGTGGACCCCGTGCCGCTCTCGCCTCGGCGGGCGGGGCTGGCGGCGGGCGGGAAACCCGGTCCGTCGTCCCCGACGAGCAGCCGGCAGGAGCCGTTGGACCGCGTGAGCCGGACGCGAAACCCGATCCCCTCCGGCGTGTGCGCGAACACGTTCCCGAGCAGGGCGTCCAGCGCGGCCGCGAGGTCCTCCGCGGTGAGCCGGACCAGGCACGGCCCGCCGGGCAGGGTGAGCGCGACCCGGCGCCCCTGGTCCTCGGCCAGCACCCGCCAGAAGCCGACCCGCTCCGCCACGACCGCGGTCGCGTCGCAGGCGGCCCGGACCCCCTCCCGGACCGGGCGGCGCGCCTCCCGGATGATCTGGTCGACCATCCGCTCGAGGATGTCGACGTCGGCCCCCAGCCGGCCGGCCTCCTCCGGGTCGCGCAGGCCCTCGCTGTCGAGCCGCAGGGCCGTCACCGGCGTCCGCAGCCGGTGGGAGAGGTCCGCGACGGCCTCGCGCTCGGCGGTGAGCAGGTCGGCGATCCGGTCCGCGAGCCGGTTGAGCGCCACGCCCACGGAGCGCACCTCCGGCGGCCCGTCGGGGGCCACCCGGGCGGAGAGGTCTCCCTCGGCGAGCCGGGTCGCGACCGCTGCCGTCGCGGTCAGCGGTCGGACCAGCGCCCGCGCCACGCGGTCCGCGACGGCGACGGCGGCCGCGAGCAGGGTGACCCCGAGCCCACCGAGGATGAGCCAGGCCTGCAGCACACCCCGCGACAGCACGTCGTTGGACACGAAGATCCGGATGATCGCGTTCCCGTCCCGCGCTGCCTGGACGGGCATGAGGACCAGGCGCCCGTTCGGGACCGCGGTCGAGAACGACCGGCCGCGCGCGGCGAGTTCCACCGTCGCGTCTCGCCGCGCCGGAGCCCCGACCGTGGTGCCGTCGGACAGGAAGACGGTGATCCGACGAGACCCGCTGCGGTTGACGCGGTCGACGGCGTCCGCGAGCGCCGGTGCCTCGACGGTCGCCACGATCGGGGCGAGCGAGTGCGCCTCCTGCGTCGCGGCGCGCAGGGCGCGGTCGGCCGCGAACGTTCGCACGAGCAGGGCGAGCGGCAACAGGAACGCGACGACGACTACCGAGGTAGTCGCCGCGACCAGAATCGACAGCTGACGCCGCACGGCTCACGGGTCCGGTGCGACGAGCTTGACGCCCACGCCTCGGACGGTGTGCAGGAACCGCGGGGCTGAGGCTGTCTCCCCGAGCTTGCGCCGAAGCCAGGACAGGTGCACGTCGACGGTCTTGTCCGCGCCGCCGTACGGCAGCTGCCACACCTCGGTGAGGAGCTCGCGCCGAGTCACGACCTGGCCCGGTCGGTTCGCGAGGTAGGCGAGCAGGTCGAACTCCTTGCGGGCGAGCTCCAGCGGCCGCCCCGCCAGCCGCGCCTCCCGCGACCGCGGGTCCACCACGAGGTCGCCCAGCACGATCGGCGCGTCCGAGCCGTTGTTGCCGGTGCGCCGCAGGACGGCGCGGATCCGCGCATCGAGGTGCTCGGCGCTGAACGGCTTGATCACGTAATCGTCCGCGCCGGCGTCCAGGGCTCGCACGATCATCTGCTCGTCGTCGCGGGCGGTCGCGACGATGACCGGGACCCGGCTGACCGCGCGCAGCATCTTGAGCATCTCGGACCCGTCGAGGTCGGGCAGCCCGAGGTCGAGCACGACGAGGTCGGGTGGGGTGTCGACCGCCGCCTGCAGGCCGGCGAGTCCGGTGACCGCGGACCGTACGGCGTGACCGCGGGTGCTCAACGCGCGCATGAGCGCGGCCCGGATCGCGCCGTCGTCCTCGACCAAGAGCAGTTCGGCCACGATGGCGACGTTAGTCGCCGGTCGCGGCCGGCGACGCGACTTTTTCCTTTATCGTCTTCCTATATCACCGTTGGTGACGCGTTGTTGTGCGCTTAACCCTCGCCCGGGGAGGTTACCCCTGTGCGTCGCCGCCCCGTCTGGCTCGTCGGAGGGTGGCTCGGCGGAATGATCGCCGCCACGACGGTCGCGCAGACCGCGGTGCGCGTCGTCGGCGAGCAGGTCATAGACCGCACGCTTCCTCCGCTCACGGCCGCGCAGGTGAGCGAGGAAGTCGCCGAGGGGGGGGCTGCCGGTTCGCTCGCTCCGGGGGGCGGGCGAACCGTGCAGACACCGGCGCCCGCCCGCTCGCGCCCGACGCGGCCGAAGGTGTTCGTCGCTCCCACTCCCGCGTCCGTCCCACCCAGCGCCGGGCAACCCGCTGTCGGCCCCCGGCCCGCGGTTCCGGGCCCGGCGACACCGCCGTCCTCCCCGGTGACCGGGTCGCCGCCGGTCGGCGAGACGCCGTCGGAGGCCGGGCCGCCCGCCGAGAGTCCCCCCGCGCAGATCCCGCCCATCCAGACCCCGCCCACGCCGTCGCCGAGCGAGACCCCGGTCGCTCAGACGCCGCCCACCTCGAGCCCGTCCGCCCAGGGCTCCCCGTCGCCTGGGACGTCCGTGGCGGAGGTGTCACCCCCAGCCGCGACCCCGCCGGTCCAGACCCCGCCGGTCCAGACCCCGCCGGCCCAGACCCCGCCGGCCCAGACCCCGCCGCCGACCCAGTCGGCCGAGCCCCCGTCTTCGCCCCAGCCGCCGGCGGGCGGGGCCGGGTCGCCGGTGGCCTCGACGCCGTCCACGGCGAGCGTCGACGCGACCCCGACCGCGACTTCGCACGCCGGCGCATCCTCCACCGCCGGGTCCGACCGTTCGCTCGGCGTGCCCCCGCGGTCGGCGGCGGGCAACGGCGCTCCGATTCCGATCATGTCGATCGGCGGGGTGGCCGGAGTCCAGTGTCGCGACCGCGTCGCGTCGATCGCCTACTGGAGCCCGGCCGTCGGATTCCAGGCCTCGCGGGTGCGCTCGGGCGGGCGAGTCGTGTCGGTCCGGTTCCGCAGCGACAGGCACGAGTCGCAGATCATCGCAAAGTGCTGCAAAGGGGACCCGGTCGGCGTCGTCGAGGAGCGTCAGCTGCGCCGCGGGACGAGCGTGACGGAGTCGGTGAGCACGACGGCGCCGGCGACCGTGTCCAGCGTGACGGTAGGAGTCACTCCCACCGAAAAGTGAGCGCCGCCGCACCCAAGCCGACCACCGCCCAGCCGAGCAGGGTCAAGGCGGCCGCGCCGGCGCCGCCGGCGGTGGGCGCGGATGCGAGCACGGCGCGCAGCCCGGAGGACAACGCCGCGAGCGGGGACAGGTCGAGGACGGTCCGCACGGTCGCGGGGAACCGGTCGAGCGGGAACACGACGCCGCCGGTGACGAGGAGCAGCACGTAGACGAGGTTCGCGGCCGCCA
>DATGDX010000306.1:0-11898 GCA_035310665.1 Mycobacteriales bacterium
GGCAGCCGGGCGGCCGGACTCGCGATGGTGTTCAAGCTGCTGCAGGCCGCCGAGGAGCACTGGCGCTACGTCAACGGTGCCCACCTGGTCGCGCTCGTCCGCGCCGGCGCCACGTTCGAGAAGGGAGTGCTGGTCGAGCGGCCCGAGCAAGCCGCTCAAGAGGTCGCCGCGTGATCGTTCAGGAAACGTGGTCCACAACTATTGACGATTTCTCTGGTCATCGGCGCCTTGTCGAAGCTCAGCGTCACGGCGTAGTGCCGGTCCTCGCGGGCACGCAGGCCCGTCACGTCGGAGACTTTGTCGAGACCGTCGCGCAGGTTGCCGGCGTAGATCGTGCGGACCGACTCGATGCCGAGGCGGCCGCCGAGCTCCACAACCTTGATCGTGACGTACTTCGACAGTTCACCGGCGCTGTTCGCGGTGTCCCCGACCTCGTCCTCGACGTCGTTGATCCCGTTCTCGGCATCCTTGATGTTCTCGATCTTCATCTTGAGGTCGCCGTCGAGGCTGCCCTTGTTCTCCAGCTCGAACGCGAAGACGCGCACGTCTCCGGGCTTCAGGTTGCTCCCGAAGTACAGCGGCAGGGTGTCTCGCGTCCGCAGATCCAGAGTGCCGGCGTTCAGCGTCTTCGGGCCGACCGATTCGGTGTCGTTGAACGACGCGAACGAAGCGGCCGTGACCAGGGTGGCGGCGCTGCCGATCGTGGCGGCACCCATCAGCAGGCGGCGGTTCATGTGGTGTTCCCCCCCGCACCCGACCCTTGTCAGTCGGGCTCCGTGTTCCTGACATCACAAATCGTTGCGCAAACGAGGGGGGAAGACATCATCAAAGTTGTCGAAAACGACCGGCCGCTCGATCCGTCTGCGGGTGAAGGAAAGGCGCCGCAAAACGAAACGGTCACCGGTCCCGACTGGGACCGGTGACCCGTACGAGAAACGCTCAGGCGTTCTCTTGCACGAGCGCGAACTTCAGGTCGAACGACACACCGTCGCCCTGCGCGTCGTTCTGCGCCTGCACGTCGAACGCGTCGGTGAGCTTGTCCTTGACGAAGGTGAGCGTCACCTTGTAGTCGCAGTCGTCGCCGTGACGGAGGTCACCGGCCTCGCGGACCACGTTGACACTACTGCGGAGGTTCCCGTCATAGATCACCCGAGCGGGCTGGGGCGGGGGCCCGCCGGGCCGCCCATAGTCGCGGCCGTCGTGGTGGTCGTCCCGGATCTCCTCGACCTTGACGGTGACGTACTTCGACAGCTCGCCGGCACTCGCCGTGTCCTTGAGCTTGGCCTCGACGTCGTTGACCCCGTTCTCACTGTCAACGAGGTCCACGATCTTCATCTTGAGGTCGCCGTCGAGGCTGCCGGCGTTCCTCAGCGTGAAGTCGAACGAGCGGACGTCACCGGGCTGCAGGTTGGTGGCGGACAGCGGCTGCGACCAGGTCTTCTGCAGGTCCAGCGTGCCGGCGTTGAACGTCTTGGTGCCGATCGACTCGGTGTCGTTGAACGACGCGAACGACGCAGCCGTCACCAAGGTCGCGGCGCTGCCGATCGTGGCTGCCCCCATCAGCAGGCGGCGGTTCATGTGATGTTCCCCCCTCGTGCCCGACCCCCGTGGTCGGGCTCCGTGTTCCTGACAACACAAAGAGTGGCCCAGGAGGACAGGGAAAACATCATCAAAGTTGTCGAAACGAGGCGGTGGAACCCTGGATCGAGGGAGGGCGAAAGCGCCAACGCCCTCTTCGATTGCCGGAGAGGGCGTTGCGTGGGCGAAAGGAGCCGACGCTCAGTCGTTGTTGACGGTCGTCTTCTGAATCTGCATGAGGAACTCGATGTTGGTGCGGGTCTGCCGCATCTTCTCGATGAGCAGCTCGATCGCCTGCTGCCCCTCGAGCGCGTGCAGCACCCGGCGCAACTTCCACACGATCTGCAGCTCCTCCGGCGCCATCAGGATCTCCTCCTTGCGGGTGCCGGACGCGTCGACGTCGACCGCGGGGAAGACACGCTTGTCGGCGAGTTTCCGGTCGAGCTTGAGCTCCATGTTCCCGGTGCCCTTGAACTCCTCGAAGATGACCTCGTCCATCCGCGACCCGGTCTCGACGAGAGCGGTGGCCAGGATGGTCAGCGACCCGCCGTGCTCGATGTTGCGGGCCGCCCCGAAGAACCGCTTGGGCGGGTAGAGCGCGGTCGAGTCCACACCGCCGGACAGGATGCGGCCGCTGGCGGGGGCGGCGAGGTTGTACGCGCGGCCGAGCCGCGTGATCGAGTCGAGCAGCACGACCACGTCGTGGCCGAGCTCGACGAGCCGCTTGGCCCGCTCGATGGCGAGTTCGGCGACCGTCGTGTGATCCTCGGCGGGGCGGTCGAAGGTCGAGGCGATCACCTCGCCCTTCACCGACCGCTGCATGTCGGTGACCTCTTCCGGTCGCTCGTCGACGAGCACGACCATGAGATGGCACTCGGGGTTGTTCCTGGTGATCGCGTTGGCGATCGCCTGAAGCACCATGGTCTTGCCGGCCTTCGGCGGTGAGACGATCAGGCCGCGCTGACCCTTTCCGATGGGCGCGACCAGGTCGATGATCCGCGTGGTCAGGATGTGCGGCTCGGTCTCCAGCCGCAGCCGCTCCTGCGGGTACAGCGGCGTCAGCTTGCCGAACTCGGCGCGCTGCCGCGCGGCCTCGGGGTCCACGCCGTTGACCGTGTCGAGCCGGATCAACGCGTTGAACTTCTCGCGCCGCTCCCCCTCGCGCGGCTGGCGCACCGCGCCGGTCACCGCGTCGCCCTTGCGCAGTCCGAACCGGCGGACCATCGACAACGAGACGTAGACGTCGTTCGGGCCCGGCAGGTAGCCCGAGGTCCGCACGAAGGCGTAGTTGTCCAGGATGTCGACGATTCCCGCGATCGGGAGAAGGACGTCTTCCTCGGCGACCGTCGGCTCGGCCTCACCACCGCCGAACCGGTCGCGATTGCGGTTGCGGTTGCGGTCACGGAACCGGCCCCGCCGGCCCCGCCGCCCCACCGCCTCCTCGTCCTCGCGGTCGCGGGGGCCTTGCTGGTCGCGGGGACCCTGCTGATCACGCGGGCCCTGCTGGTCTCGGGACCGTTCCCGCGGCTCGCGCACACCCGAGGGCCCGTCACGCTCCGCAACCGGCCGCTCCCGCGGCTGCTCGCGCGGCTCCAGCGGCCGCGTTTCCTCGCGGGAGTCCCGGCGCGGCTCGGGCGACGGCTCGACGGGCACGCCGGAGTCCTGCGGCGCTCCCTCGCCGTCCGGGAGAGGCACCCCGTCGACGTCGGGCGTTCTCGCGGGCGTCGCGGCGGCGGGAACGTCACCGTCGGTGGACAGACGAGTGGCGGCCTGACGCTCCTGGATCGCCGCGACCAGCTGGCCCTTGCGCATCCGAGCGGTGCCCGCGATGCCGAGCGAGGCGGCGAGCTCCTGGAGCTCCGGTAGCAGCATCCCCGCGAGGCCGGCGCCGCGCCGACGCCGGGTCGCGCCGGCCGCCGCTCCCTCGTCCCCCGCGGCCAGGTCCCCCGCTGAGATGGGGGCCGGCGCCTCATGAGGCTGCTGCGCCGCTTGGACGTCGGGCAGCAGCTCCGTGGTGTCGCTCACGCAGGATCCTTCCGGAAGACGGTCGTCGGCTTGTGCACCGGCGACCCGGAGGTGACGGGCGACCCGGTAGGCGCGGATCGCCATCCGCCGGGGGCGGGGCAGAGGGGGTGGCCAGCGCGGCACCGGGCGATGGGCTCGCACCGTTCCCGCCGTCGCACGGGATTGCCACGGCCACAACCGTCGGCAAACCCGAGCAAGACTGAAACTCACGAACGATTCCGGCGTTGGGACCGGCTCGGCGTGGCGAGCGAGCACCCAGGTCCCGGAGGGCGGCTGGTTACGATGAGAGTAACACCAAGACGCCTCCTGGCAATTCCCAATGGTGTGAAAACGGTCGTGGCGTCGCGGCCGCGTGTCGGTCACGTTCCCGATCAGGGCGGCACCGGCACGACCTGCGCCCCGGTGGGCGCGACCGAGAGCCGGTGCACGGTCCAGCCCTCGGGCGCGGACCCGGCGGCCCGCGCCGCGGTCTCGCGGGACGCCGTCAGCGCGAGGACCGACGGCCCGGCGCCGGACACCACCGCGGGCACCTGCGCCGCGCGCAGTCGGGAGATCAGCTCCGCGGTCGCCGGCATCGCTTCGGCGCGGTAGGGCTGGTGCAGCCGGTCCTCCGTGCCGACGAGCAGCACGTCGTCGGTCCCGCCGGTCAGCAGCGCGCCGACCAGCAGTGCGGTGCGGCCGACGTTCGCGACCGCGTCCGCGTACGGAACCGTGCCCGGCAGCAGCCGCCGCACCCGCGCGGTCGACGCGCGCGACCGGGGCACGAACACGACGGGGCAGAGCCCGGCCGCGGGTTCGAGTCGCACGGCGCGGTGCCCGTCCGCGCCGGTCCAGGCGACCGTGAGCCCGCCGAGCAGGCACGCGGCCACGTTGTCGGGGTGCCCCTCCAGCTCCGCGGCGAGGTCGATCATGGCAGCGGTGTCCAGTCGCGACGGCCCGTCGGTCACCAGGGCGCGCGCCGCCACGACGCCGGCCGCGATCGCCGCCGCGGACGAGCCGAGACCACGCCCGTGCGGGATCCGGTTGGCGCAGGTGACCTGGAGGCCGGGCGGCGCCACGCCGAGCCGCGCGAAGGTCTCCCGCATCACCCGCACGACCAGGTGCCGTTCGCCGCGCCCCACCGACCGCGCACCCTCCCCGGTCACCGACACGCGGAGCCCGCCGTCCGTCACGCGGGCCGTGACGTCGTCGTACCTCGTCAGCGCGAGCCCGAGCGCGTCGAACCCCGGGCCGAGGTTCGCGCTGGTCGCGGGGACGCGCACGCGGACCGGGTCCGACCCGAACGGGGGCATCCGGCGTCTCCTCTGCGGGTCGTCGCGACGCGCGGTCGCTAGGGCTGGTCGACGGACGGGGGGTGGGCGCGGACAGCGTGACGCACGCCTCGCGTCGCCCAGGCCCAGACGGCGGCGTAGACGAGCGTCACGGCACCGAACGCCGAGGCGAGCGGGCGCACGGGCACCGCGTCGGAGAGCACGCCCGCGAGGAGCTGGCTGAGCGTGACACCGAGGGTGGCCAGCGTGAGGTCGACGCTGAACACCCTCCCGCGCAGCCGGTCCGGCACGGCGACCTGCAGCCCGTACGACGACAGCGTCCAGTTCGCCCCGCCGCCGAGGTGGGCGACCGCGACGAGCAGGACCGCGACGGTGAACCCGGGTGCGGCGCCGAACCCGACGTACGCGATCCCGAAGAGGGCCATCGTGTACGCCTGCATGGCCAGCCGGGCGGCGTCGTCGGTCGCGAATCGGCGCAGCAGCATCGGGCCGAGCAGCGCGCCGACCCCGCGGGCCGCGTAGAACAGCCCGGTCCCGAACGCGCCCACCCCGAATACGCCGACCGCGAGGAGCGGGAACAGCACCAGCGGGCCGTTCCCCAGGGCAACGCCGCTCTTGCAGGTGAGCAGGGCCAGGACGTGGCGGTCGCGGCGCACGTACGCCGCCGTCTCGCGCAGGTCGCCCCACAGCGACGGCAGCTCGTGCACCGTCTCGCGCGGCTGCTGGAACGGCCGCCTCACCGCCGCGATCAGCCAGGCGGACACCAGGAACGACGCGGCGTCGACGACGAAGCAGGCGCGCTCCCCGATCAGGTCGGCCAGGACCCCACCCGCCGCCGCGCCGACCGCGAGCATCGTCCCCCACGAGGCCCCGACGAGGACGTTCGCGACGGGTAGGTCGTCGGGGTCGACGAGGTTCGGCAGCGCCGCGCTGGAGGCAGGCGTGGCGAACGCCTTCGCCAGCGCGATGCCGCCGACCGCGACCACCGCGACCCACAGCGTGCCCGCGTCGACGAGAAGAAGCAGCAGCACCAGCACCGCGGAGACGAGGTCGGAGACGACCATGAGCCGGCGTCGGTCGAGCCGGTCGGCGACGACGCCGGCGTACGGCGCGGCCAGCGCGAACACCGCGGTGTCCGCGGCCAGGACCAGCCCGCCCCACAGGCCGGTGCCGGTCTCGCGGGCGAGCAGGGTGATCAGTGGGACGAGCGCGAACCAGTCGCCGCCGAGGCTGACGAGCGTGGCGATGTAGACGCGACGGAAGTCGCGGTTGCGCCGGAGGAGGGAGAGGTAGGGGCTCACGCCAGGCCGAGCGCGGCGGCGGCGGCCTCCGCGTCGGCCGGCACCGTGGTGGGCCGGGGCGCACCCGCGATCGCCCACTCGGGATCCTTCAACCCGTTGCCGGTGACCGTGCACACCACCCGCTCGCCCGGGCGGAGCAACCCCTCGCGCGCGGCGGCGAGCAGCCCGGCGACGCTGGCCGCCGACGCGGGCTCGACGAACACGCCCTCCTCGCGGGCGACCAGCCGGTAGGCGTCGAGGATGGCCTTGTCGGTCACCATGCCGATCGCCCCACCGGACTCGTCGCGGGCCGCGATCGCCTGCCGCCACGACGCCGGGTTGCCGATGCGGATCGCGGTGGCGATCGTCGTCGGCGAGATCACCGGGGCGCCGCGCACGATCGGTGCCGCGCCCGCGGCCTGGAAGCCGAGCATCCGCGGGCGGCGGCTGGTCCGCACCGCGTCCTCGGTGTAGCCACGCCAGTAGGCGGTGATGTTGCCGGCGTTGCCGACCGGGAGGCAGTGCACGTCCGGGGCATCGCCGAGCGCGTCGACGATCTCGAAGGCGGCGGTCTTCTGCCCCTCGATCCGGAACTCGTTCACCGAGTTGACGAGCGAGACCGGGTAGGCGTCGGCGAGCGCGCGGGCCAGCGCGAGGCAGTCGTCGAAGTTGCCGTCCACTTGGAGCAGCCGGGCGCCGTGGACCAGGGCCTGCGCGAGCTTGCCCATCGCAATCTTGCCCCGGGGGACGAGGACGGCGCAGACCATCCCGGCGCGCACCGCGTAGGCCGCCGCGCTTGCCGAGGTGTTGCCGGTGGACGCGCAGATGACCGCGCGGGCGCCCTCCTCCGCCGCCTTGGAGATCGCGACGGTCATCCCCCGGTCCTTGAACGACCCCGTCGGGTTGCCGCCCTCGACCTTCAGGTACACGTCGCACCCGATCCGCGCGGACAGCCGGGGGGCAGTCACAAGCGGCGTGCCGCCCTCACCGAGGGTAACGACGGGGGTGGCGGCGGACACCGGCAGCCGGTCGCGGTACTCCTCGATCACCCCGCGCCACTGCCGTGTCCGGGTCAACCCGGCGACCGCGGTCATCCCCCCTCCACCCGCATGACGGACAGCACGGTGCGGACCACGTCGAGGGCGCGCAGGTCCGCGACCGTGGCCGCGAGCGCGGCCTCGGTGGCGGTGTGCGTCACGACGACGAGGACCGCGTCGTCGCCGTGTCCCTCCTGGCGGACGGTCTGGATGGACACGTCGTGCGTGGCGAACACGGCCGCGACGGAGGCGAGGACGCCCGCCTTGTCCGCGACGTCGAGGCTGATGTGGTAGCGGGTGAGCGTCTCGCCCATCGGTTTGACGGGCAGCGCGGCGTACGCCGACTCCCCCGCCCCGCGTGCCCCGCTGAGCCGGTTCCGGGCGACCGCGACGATGTCGCCGAGCACGGCACTCGCCGACGGGGCTCCCCCGGCCCCCCGGCCGTAGAACATCAGCTGCCCGGCGGCCTCGCACTCCACGAACACCGCGTTGAACGCCTCGCGCACGCTGGCGAGCGGGTGGGTGCGGGGGATCATCGCGGGGTGCACGCGAACGGCGACCCCGCTGCCGTCCGCCGCGCGCTCCGCGATCGCGAGCAGCTTGACCACGCCGTGCATCTCGCGGGCACTCGCGATGTCGCGTGCGGTGACCTCCGCGATGCCCTCGCGGTAGACGTCCGCACTGGTCACGCGGGAGTGGAAGGCCAACCCGGCGAGGATCGCGGCCTTCGCCGCCGCGTCGAAGCCCTCCACGTCGGCGGTCGGGTCCGCCTCGGCGTACCCGAACGCCTGCGCCTCCTCGAGCGCCTCCTCGAACCCCGCACCGGTCTCGTCCATCCGGGTCAGGATGTAGTTCGTGGTGCCGTTCACGATGCCGAGCACGCGGTGGACGGTGTCACCGGCGAGCGACTCCCGCAACGGGCGCAGCAGCGGGATCGCTCCCGCCACGCTGGCCTCGAAGTAGAGGTCGACGCCGCAGTCGCGTGCCGCGCGGTGCAGCAGGGGGCCGTCCTGCGCGAGCAGCGCCTTGTTGGCCGTGACGACGGACGCGCCGTGCCGCATCGCGTCGAGGATCAGCCCCCGCGCCGGCTCGACGCCGCCGATGACCTCGACCACGATGTCCGGCCCGCTCGCGACCAGCCCCTTCGCGTCCGCGGTGAACAGCGCGTCGTCGACCGGCAGCCCCCGCCGCCGGTTCGGCCGGCGCACCGCGATGCCGACCAGCTCGAGCCGGGCGCCGACCCGCGCGGCCAGGTCCTCCTCGTGCTCGTGCAGCAGCCGCACCACCTCGCTGCCCACGACACCGCACCCCAGCAGTGCCACGCTCACCGCGTCGGTCACGGCACGTCCAGCCGTAGCAGGTCGTCCACCGTCTCGCGGCGCATGACGAGCCGAGCCACCCCGTCGCGGACCGCGACCACCGGCGGGCGGGGAACGTGGTTGTAGTTGTTCGCCATCGACCGGTGGTAGGCGCCGGTGGCGGGGACGGCCAACAGGTCGCCGGGCGCGAGGTCGGCCGGCAGCGCGACCTCCTTGACAACGATGTCGCCGGACTCGCAGTGCTTGCCGCACACCGTGACGCGCTGGGGTGGCGCGGTCGAGGCCCGCGAGGCGAGCAGCGCCGTGTAGTGGGCGTCGTACAACGCGGTTCGGATGTTGTCGCTCATCCCCCCGTCGACGCTCACGTAGGTGCGCAGCCCCGGGAGCACCTTGACCGTGCCGACCTCGTACAAGGTGACCGTGCCGGGACCGGCGATCGCCCGCCCCGGCTCGACCGCCAGCCGGGGGGGCGCGATACCCACCGAGGCGCACTCCTTCGCGAGCACGTCATGCAGCCGCTCGGCCACCTCGGCGACCTCCAGCGGCGCGTCCTCCGGTGTGTAGGCGATGCCGAGCCCGCCACCGACGTCGAGCTCGGGGAGCACGACCCCGGTCTCGTCCCGCGCCGCGCCGAGCAGCCCGACCATGCGGTGGACGGCGAGCCGGAAGCCGGCGGTGTCGAAGATCTGCGAGCCGATGTGCGCGTGCAGCCCGACGAGGTCCAGCGACCGCGTGGCGAGCACGCGGCGCACGGCCTCGGCGGCGGCGCCGGAGGCGAGGGAGAACCCGAACTTCTGGTCCTCCTGCCCGGTCGCGACGTACTCGTGCGTGTGCGCCTCCACGCCCGGGGTCACCCGCACCAGGACCCGCTGGCGGACGCCGGCGGCCTCGGCGACCGACCCCAGCCGCTCGATCTCCTCGAAGCTGTCGACCGCGACCCGGCCCACGCCGGCGGCGACCGCGAGCTGCAGCTCGGCGCGCGACTTGTTGTTGCCGTGGAAGACCACGCGGGCGGGGGGGAACCCGGCTCGCAGCGCGGCCTCGAGCTCCCCGCCGGTGCACACGTCGAGGGACAGGCCCTCCTCGGCCACCCACCGGACCACGGCCAGGCACAGGAACGCCTTGCCGGCGTAGTACACGTCGCCGTCCGCAAACGCGTCGCGCCACTCCCGGCAGCGGCGGCGAAAGTCCTCCTCGTCGAGGACGTAGGCGGGGGTGCCGAACTCGCGGGCGACGTCCCGGACGTCGACGCCGCCGACGGTGAGCACGCCGCCGACGCGCCGGGCGGTGCAGGGCCAGACGGCGGGGTCGAGCACGAGGTCGCCGCTCACATTCGCTCCGGAGCCCGGACTCCGAGCAGGTCGAGCCCGTTGGCGAGCACGACCCGCGTGGCCTCGCACAGGGTGAGACGCGTGACGGTGAGGTCGGTCACCGGCTCGTCACCCACCGGCAGCACGCGGCAGGAGTCGTAGAACCGGTGGTAGGTGCCGGCGAGCTCCTCGAGGTGGCGGGCGACCCGGTGCGCCTCGCGCAGCTCGGCCGCGCCGGCCACCACCCGGGGGAACTCGCCGAGCACGCCGAGCAGGTCCCGCTCTCGCTCGTGGGTGAGCAGGGCCGGGGCGAAGGCCCGGTCGGGGACCTCGCGGGAGACGTCGAGGGGGATGCCGAGATCCGCGGCGTTGCGCAGCAGCGAGGAGATCCGGGCGTGCGCGTACTGCACGTAGAAAACCGGGTTGTCGTTGGTCTGCTGCGCCCACAGGTCGAGGTCGATCTCCAACGTCGAGTCGACGCTGGAGCGGGCGAGCGCGTAGCGGGCGGCGTCGACGCCGACCGCGTCCACGAGGTCCTCGAGGGTGACGACGTCGCCGGCCCGCTTGCTCATCCGCACCGGCTCGCCGCCGCGCAGCAGGCTGACGAGCTGACCGACGAGGATCTCGAGGTGCTGGTCGGGGTCCTCGCCGAAGCAGGCGACCATCGCCCGCATCCGGCCGAGGTACCCGTGGTGGTCGGCACCGAGCATGATCACGACGCGGTCGAACCCGCGCTGCCGCTTGTCCAGGTAGTAGGCGGCGTCGGCGCAGAAGTAGGTGGGGCTCCCGTCGCTCTTGACCAGCACCCGGTCCTTGTCGTCGCCGAAATCCGTGGTGCGCAGCCACACCGCGCCCTCGGCGTCGTACACGTGCCCCTGCTCGCGCAGCCGGTCGAGCGCGACGTCGAGCTCCCCCGAGTCGTGCAGCGTCTGCTCCGAGAAGTAGACGTCGAAGTGGACGCCGAACGTTGCGAGCGACGACTTGATTTCGTCGAACATCCGCGCGACGCCCTCGCGCCGGAACACCTCGAGCTGCTTCTCCTCCGGCTCGTCGAGCAGGCCGGGGTGACGCGACACGACCCAGTCGGCGACCTCGCCGACGTAGGCCCCCGCGTAGCCGCCGGCGGGGACCGGAAGGCCGGACACCGCCGCCATCAGCGATTCGGCGAACCGGTCGACCTGCACCCCGGCGTCGTTGAAGTAGTACTCGCGCGCGACCGTCGCGCCGCAGGCGGCGAGCAGGCGCGCGAGCGCGTCGCCGACCGCGGCCCACCGCGCGGCGCCGATGTGCAGCGGGCCGGTCGGGTTGGCGGAGACGAACTCGAGGTTGAGCCGCCGCCCGGCGAGCACGTCGCTCCGCCCGTACGCGCGGCCGGCCTGGGTGATCGTGCGAGCCAGCTCCCCCTGCGCCGCCTGCTCGAGGGTGAAGTTCAGGAACCCGGGACCGGCGACCTCGACCGCGGCGATGCCGGGGGTGGCCACGAGCCGACCGCGGATGATCTCGGCCACCTCCCGGGGTTTCATGGCGGCGGCTCGGGCCAGCTGCATCGCGACGTTCGTCGCGTAGTCGCCGTGCTCGCGGTTGCGCGGCCGTTCCACGACCACCCGATCCGGGACGACGAGCGACAGCTCACCCGCCGCGACGCTGGCCCGCACCGCGGCGAGGACGGCGGCGGACAGCTCGGCGGGGGTCACGCCACGAGGCTACCCGTCGCCCGTGTCCTCCCGTGGCGCCCGGACGGCGGCGGCGAGCGCGCGGACGGCGCTGACCAGGTCGTCCGGCTCGAACGGCTTGGTGAGGTACTGGTCGACCCCGAGGTCCGAGCCTCGCCGGCGGTCGGCGTCCTGGGCGCGGGCCGTCAGCATCAGGATCTTGACGTGCTGCGTGGCTGGGTTGCTGCGCAACCGTGCCGCCACCTCCCACCCGTCCATACGCGGCATCATCACGTCGAGCGTCACGACGGCGGGATCGACCTCGCCGACCCGGCGCAGGCACTCGGGACCGTCGACCGCGGTGTGCACCTCGAACCCCTCCAGCTCGAGGTTCAGCGCGATGAGGTGCCGGATCGCGTCGTCGTC
>DATGDX010000307.1:0-5728 GCA_035310665.1 Mycobacteriales bacterium
CCGCCGGCGCTTCCGCTCGGCTTGGGCGACCGCGCCGTCGAGACCGCCGAGGAGCACCTGCAGCCGGGTGACCGGCTGCTGCTGTACACCGACGGCGTCGTCGAGGCACGGGACGAGCACGGCGAGTTCTTCGGGGTCGAGCGGCTCGTCGATCTCCTCGTCCGCGAGTCGGCGAGCGGGCACCCGGTGCCCGAGATCCTCCGCCGGCTGTCGCGCGCGTTGCTCGCCCACCAACACGGGCGCCTGCAGGACGATGCCACCACGCTGCTGGTCGAGTGGCGCGTCCCCGACCCCGCGGGCGGCGCGGAGCCGGTCGTGCCGTGACTCCAGGCGTCGGGTAGGCGGGTCCCGTGCGTGGTCCGCGCGGCGGTTCACGAGCCGGGGGACAGCCGAGTCGAATCTCTGATCGCGTCGAGCTCCCTGATCAGGGTCTGCGAATCGTAGGGGCCGACATGCCGTCGGCTCCCGACGAAGAAGGTCGGCGTCCCGCGAGCACCGCTCGCCTCGGCGCTGGTGACGTCTTCGCGGATGCGTTTGGCGTGCCGCTCGTCGTACAGGGCGCGAACGAACTGCTCCACGTCGAGCCCGAGCGCGGCCGCGTAACCGACGAGGTCCTCCGCCTCGAGCTCGTCCTGATGCGTGAACAGCAGGTCGTGCATCTCCCAGAATCGGCCCTGGACACCGGCCGCTTCGGCCGCGACGGCGGCGAGTTCCGCATGCGGGTGCACGTCGGGCAGCGGGAGGTGCCGGAAAACGTAGCGCAGCTCGTCACCGAAGTGGTCGCGCAACTCCCGCCCGACGCCGGTCGCGCGCGCGCAGAAGGGGCACTCGAAGTCGGCGAACTCGACCAGCGTCAGCGGAGCGTGGGCCCGGCCGCGGATATGGTCGCGCGCGACGTCGACGGGGGGGTCGAGCAGCATCGGCAGCTCCGCCGTCCGCTCGCCGTGGAACACTGCGGCGCCCCGGAAGATGAGCCACCCCAGCGCGACCGACAGCACCGCGGACACGAGCACCCCCACGGTCGCCTCGTCGCGCAGCGCCGGAGTGTCGAGCGCCAGGCCGATGATGAGAAGGGACACGGTGAAACCGATCCCGGACAGCGCCGCTCCGCCCGCGACCTGGCCCGGCCCCACTCCCTGCGGAAGCCGGGCGAGCCGCAGCCGCACGACGCCCAGTGCTCCCAGACCGATGCCGACGAACTTGCCGAGGACGAGCCCGAGCACGACGGCCCAGGTGACGGGGGAGTGAAGGGACTCGCCCAGCACCCCACCGCGCAGGTCCACCCCTGCGTTCGCGAGCGCGAACAGCGGCACGATGACGAAGCTGCCCCACGGGTGCAGCACGGTTTGCAGCCGCTCGTTCACCGAGATCGCGCGGGCCAGCCCGAGCTGCGCGGAGTAGCCGACGCTCGGCATGGGCGACTGGCGGAAGGCACGGACAAGCGTTGCCGCTCCTTCGACCTCCTGCCGTCGCGGCGCCCAGGCCGGCACCAGCAGGCCGGCGACCATGCCCGCGATCGAGGCGTGCACCCCGGACTGCACGGTGGCCAGCCACAGGACGACCACGACCACGACGTACGGCGAGCTGCGCCACACGCGGAGCCGGCTCAGGAGGGCCAGCAGCACAAGGCAGCCGGACGCGACCGCCAACGGAAATGCCCTGACCGCATCGGAGTAGACAACGCCGATCACCGTCACCGCGACGATGTCGTCCATGACCGTCAGCGTCAGCAGGAAGACCCGAAGCTGGGTCGAGGACGACGGGCCGACCAACGCCAGCGCGCCCAGGAGGAACGCAGTGTCCGTGCCGATGACCGCGCCCCAGCCGTGGCCCGCCGCACCGGAGGGAGCGGCGGCGACGTACAGTAACGCCGGCAGGACCATTCCGCCGATCCCCGCCACCAGGGGCAGGACGACGCGGCGCCGATCGGTCAGCTCGCCTATCGAGAACTCGCGGCGGACCTCGAGGCCGACGACGAAGAAGAACACCGCCATCAGCCCGTCATTCACCCAGTGGCCGAGATCCATCGCGACGGCTGCGCCGCCGACCCGGATCGACGCGTTCGTGCTCCACACGGACTCGTAGGCGCCCGACCATGGGGAGTTGGCCCACAGCAGGCCCAGCACGGCCGCCGCGAGCAGCAGGCGCGCACTGCCGGACTCGGTGTTGACGAATCTGCGCAGCGGCGCGGACAGCTGGCCCGACAGGTGGCGTCGGCGCGTCTGGCCGGACGACGCATCACGGCGGGCCACGCGGGGAGCGTACCGATCGCGCCCGTCCTGTCGGCCGTCGTCGCCCGCCTCCGCTGATGTTGACGTTTCTGAGGCTGAATCTCACGGCAGGCGAGCACGAACGTCGAGATCGGCCAGGTGAGGGGGGACCACTCGCCCCCTGCGGCTGGCCTGCGCACCAGCCGCTGTGACTGTTGTCACGTTGGCTCCAGGGTGGTGCCGGGGATGCTGAGGAGTGCCGGGCGCACGGCCGGCCGACAAACGACAACGAGGAGTGAGATGGGCGTCTTCGACCCGATGAAGGGCGCAATCAAGACCGTCGACAAGCTGAACCCGCTGTCCAGCAGTGACAACAGTGACCAGGACCAGAGTGACCAGGACCAGAGTGACCAGCGAGAGGCCGACCAGCAGAACGAACAGCGGGGCGGCGAGCAGGCGGTCGAGTGGGTTGCAGCGCCGGAACAGGCGCGCCCGGTCGAGGAGAGCGAGCAGGTGCGGGTCTCGAGGGCCGAGGAAGAGCTCGAGGTCGGTACGACGGAGCGCGAGGCGGGGTCCGTCGGCGTACACAAGACGGTCGAGACCGAGAACGTGCGTGCCGCGGTCCCCGTGCGTCGCGAGGAGGCCCGGGTCGAGCGGGTGCCCGTCGACCAGCCGGTCGAGGACGCCGCGATCGGCGAGGAGGTCGTCCGCGTGCCCGTGTACGAGGAGGAGACCGTCGTCACCAAGCGCCCGGTGGTGAAGGAGGAGATCCGGATCACCAAGGAGTCGCGCGAGGACGTCGAGCACGTTGCCGAGAGCGTGCGCAAGGAGCACGTCGACGTGGACGACGCTGCGCGGAACGGCTGAGCGAACCGGGCGCGCGGCGAGGGGAGATCCCCTCGCCGCGCGCCTTTTTCGTCTGCGGTGCACAATCAGCGTGCGGTCAGTCCGCGGACGCGTCGACGGCGGCGAGCAGCCGCGCCGCGTTGCCGGACAGGATCGCGGTCCGTGTCGCGTCCGAGACGGAGGACAGGCGGGCCAGACTGCGCTCGACCGTGACCGCCGTGTTGGGTGCGTCACTGCCGAACAGGAACCGTTCCGGGTGCGCCTCGAGGACCTCATCGGCCACCGCGACCGGGTCGTGCACCCGCGGGGTGAGGTCGGCGTGCACGCTGGCGTGGCGGGCGAGCAGCTCGACCGCCCGGCCGGTCGCGGGGTGCCCACAGTGCGCGACGATCAGGGGGGCGTCAGGAAAGCGCTGCGCGACCCGGGCGAGCGCGTCGAGCTCCTCGGCGTACGTCTCCCCGGACACGTGGTGCCCGACGTGGATCACGGTCGGGATCGACCGAGCGACCACGACCCGCCACACCGGGTCGAGGCGGGGGTCGTCGGCGTCGAACCGGCCGACGGAGCAGTGCAGCTTGAGCACGCGCAGCCCCAACCGGACGACCGCCGCGTTCACGAGGCCGGCGGGATCCTCGTCACCGGGGTGCACCGTGGCCGCGCCGACCACCCGCAGGCTGCGCGTCGTACCCGCCGTCGCAGTGTGCGCGCTCGCCGCGTTGAGCGACGCGGCGACGCCGGGCTTGTGCGCGTACGGCAGGTTCCACACCTCCGTCACGCCTACCGCCGCCAGAGCCGCGAGGACGACCTGGTGGTCGTCCGGGTAGGCGAGCGGCCCGGGGATGTGCTCGCGAAAGAACCGGCGCACTGCGCGGCCCAACTGCGGGGGGAGGAGATGGACGTGCGAATCGGTGATCACGTGGACCTCCGCCTCGGGGCTCGGTGTCTGCGGCTCGCAGTCTGGGGCCCGTAGTCTGCGGCGGTGGGGCACGCGGACGCCGCAGCGGACGGCCGGGGTTCGCTCGCGGCGCGCGAGGAGGCGCGCGGCGAGGCGCTCGCCAGCGCATCCGCTGCCCTGCGCCGCGAGGTTCGCCTGCTCGGTGAGGTCCTCGGGCAGGTGCTCGTCGAGTCGGGCGGGCAGGAGTTGCTCGCGGATGTGGAGGCCATCCGTCAGGCAACCCTCGACGCGCGCGACGGCGGCGACCCGGACGCACCCGCCCGGCTGGTCGCCGCGCTCGACCTCTCCCGTGCCGAGCAGGTCGCCCGCGCCTTCACCGTGTACTTCCACCTCGCCAATCTCGCCGAGGAACGGCAGCGCGTGCGGGCGTTGCGCATCGGGGGACGGCACCGAGAGCAGGGGCCGGCGGATGCGGACGGCGGGCCACCAGACACGCTTGCCGCGGCGCTCGGCGCGCTCGCTCCCGGGCGACGCGGCCCGGCGCTCGCGGGCGTCGTGGTTCACCCGGTGCTCACCGCGCACCCGACCGAGGCGCGGCGGCGCGCGGTGGTCACGGCCCTTCGTCGGATCGACCGCGAACTCGATGCGCTGGAGGATCCCCGCACGTCGGGCGTGACCACGGTCGAGGCGGGCCGGCGGCTGACCGAGCAGATGACCATCCTGTGGCGGACCGCTCAGTTGCGGGCGAGCCGGCCCGGGCCGCTCGACGAGGTGCGCGCGATGGTCGCGGTGCTCGCCGAGACGCTGGTGCCGGTGGCCGCCGCTCTCTACCGCGACGTCGAGCACGTCTTGACCCCGGACGCGGGCACCCGGCCGCCGGGCGTCCCCGCCTTCCTTCGCGTCGGCTCCTGGGTCGGCGGTGACCGCGACGGAAACCCACAGGTGACCGCGGACGTGACCCGCCAGGCGCTGTCGATGCAGGCGGACGCGGTGCTGCGGATCCTGGAGGCCGAAGCCGACCGGATCGCCCGCACGCTCACGCTCGACGTCGCGACCACCAAGCCGAGCGCCGAGTTACGCCGCTCGCTCGCCGCCGACGCCACCGCCTCCCCCGAGGTGTACGACGCGGCGGCCCTTCCTCGCCCGGCGAGCCGCACCGATGCAAGCTGCTGCTCGTCGCGGCCAGGATCGCCGCCACCCGTCGCCGCGACGCCGACCTCGCGTATCGCGATCCGTCCGCGCTGCTCGCCGACCTGAACCTGGTGCAGCGGTCCCTGGCCGCCGCCGGGGCGACCCGCGTCGCCTACGGCGAACTCGCCTCCCTTCGCTGGCAGGTGGAGACGTTCGGGTTCCACCTCGCCGAGCTCGAGGTGCGCCAGCACTCGCGGGTGCACCGCGCCGCGCTCACCGAGCTGCTGGCGCAGCTCCCGGGCCTGCGTGAGCCGGCCCGAGCGGCGCAGGACGCCGACCTGCTCGATCGACTCGTCCGTTCCGGGTGGCCGGAAGCGGTCGAGCCGTGCACCGACGCGACTCGCGAGCTGCTCGACACGCTGCGCGTCCTCGCCGTCCTGCAGCAGCGGTGGGGGGAACGCTGCTGCGGCCGGTACGTCGTGAGTTTCAGCCACAGCGCCGCCGACCTCGTCGCGGTGCCGGCGCTCGCCTCCGCGGCGCTCGCCGACACGCCGCTGCGCCTGCGGGTGGTCCCTCTGTTCGAGACCGGCGCCGACCTCGCGCACGCGGTCGCCGTCCTCGACTCCTGGATCGACCTGCCGTCGAC